>CAMJES010000049.1 GCA_946404705.1 uncultured Ruminococcus sp.
CCCTACACGACGCTCTTCCGATCTAACCGCGAAGCGGACAAAAAGTTTCGCTCAAGCCTTTTCAAAGGCTTGCGCGAAACTTTTTGTCCGCTTCGCGGTTTTAACTACAAATGTTAGCTTTGCAATAATACGCATTACGCATTATCTTCAAGATGTCCCGGCATTTCAAACCAGAACGTACTTCCTATGCCCTTTTCCGAGCGAACGCCGAATTCGTAGTTATGCTGCTGCAGGATCTGCTTTACTATCGAAAGTCCAAGTCCCGTTCCAATGACCTCACGCTTGCTCTTTTCCGTGCGGTAGTATCGGTCGAAGATAAGCGGTATAAGCTCCGGCTCTATTCCGGGGCCGGTATCGGTTATCTCGATGCGGACAAGCTTTTTCCGCTTTATTATCTGCGTGATATAGACGGTCTTATCCTCGCCCGTATAGTTTACGGCGTTGTTTATAAGGTTATATATTACCTGCTGTATCTTTACGGCGTCCGCTTTGACGATGAAATTTTTATCGGCGGAAACGATGAAGTTATATCCCTTCTGCTCGGAAAGCAGGGTATAACGTTCCATAATATTGCGTATGGTATCGGTTATGCAGAACTCCGTTTCGTTCATTTCAAGCGTTCCGCTTTCAAGCTTGGAAAGGTCGAGAATGTCGTTTACAAGCGTTGCAAGGCGGTCGCTTTCCTCGATTATGACGTTAAGATGCTCGGCGCGCTTTTCGGGATTGTCGCCCGAGATATCGCGTATCATTTCGGCGTAGGCTTTTACCATTGTAAGCGGTGTTCTAAGGTCGTGCGAAACGTTTGCGATAAGGTCGCGCCGTAGGGTATCGACCTTGGATATCTCCTCCTCGGCGTTATTGAGCGTTTCGGCAAGGATC
This sequence comes from uncultured Ruminococcus sp., assembly GCA_946404705.1. Lineage (GTDB taxonomy): Bacteria > Bacillota > Clostridia > Oscillospirales > Ruminococcaceae > UMGS363. The sequence continues at coordinate 880 of CAMJES010000049.1, forward strand.
TCGGTTTCTTCATAGCCGTGGCCGTCGAATTTTACGTTATAGTTGCCCTGACCCATTTTCTTTGCGGTTTTTGTTATGCGGACGATAGGCGCTTCGATGACCGTTGCAAGAAAATATGCAATGACAAGTCCCAAAAACAGCAGGATTATGCCTATCCACCAGATCTGGCTTTTTATGATATCGGCTGTCGATTTGAGCGGCGCAAGTGAGGTATTAAGGTAGATATATCCCTCGGGGTCGTCGACCGAGCCTATGACCATAACGAAAAGCAGCGTGTTTGTGTTGAAGCGAGGATTGTTCACCTCGGCATAGAAATATCCGTTGCTGCTGTTGAGCGCCTGCTGACGGTATTTGAACAGGTTCAGACCGTAAACGCCGTGGATAAGGCAGTTATTCGCCATCATATCGTATGAATAGACGGTATAGCCGTTTGAGTCCTGTATAAGAATGCACATATTGTTGTTATATGCGGTCTTGTCGAGCGTTTCGGTGGTAAGGTTGTCCTCGTTCCAGCCTTTGAGGATATACGATGCGATAGAAACGATATCCTTGGTTTTCATACTCTTGTAGTTGGTTTCAAGCGAAAAGCCGAACGTGAACCACAGCAGCGCAAGGATGCCCGTTATAAAGATAACAAAGTACATCCATATCGCCGTTCGGAGGTTTAAGATGCGTTTATGTTGTTTCAAACTTGTATCCCATTCCTCTCAGAGTCTTTATGAACTTGCGGTACTCGCCGAGAGAGTTTCTGAGCATTTTTATATGTGTATCAACGGTTCTGTCATCGCCGAAAAAGTCATAGCCCCATACTTCTTCGAGCAGCTTTTCACGGGAGAGTGCGATGCCCTTGTTGCGGACAAGATAAAAGAGCAGGTCGTATTCCTTCGGCGTAAGTGATACGGGAGTTCCGTCGACGCTTACTTCTCTTCCCGTCACGTTTATTTCCAGTCCCTCAAAGCGGATGATATCCATCGGCTGTTCCTTTGCGGCGGCGCGCTTTAAAACGGCTTTGACCCTTGCAAGCAGCTCCTTCGGTGAAAACGGCTTTACAACATAGTCGTCAATGCCTATCTCAAAGCCGAACAGCTTGTCATATTCCTCGCCCCTTGCCGACAGCATTATAACAGGTATCTGCTTTGTTTTGCGTATCTCCTTTATTGCGGAGTAACCGTCAAGGCGCGGCATCATTATATCCATTATTATAAGGTCGAAGTCCTCGCGGCGGCATATCTCGACAGCCTCCATGCCGTCATCCGCTTCGGCGACCTCAAAGCCGTCAAATTCGGCGTATTCTTTTATAACGTTTCGTATCATTTTTTCATCGTCAACAACAAGAATTCTCTGCATAAATGTCATCTCCTTAAAATCAATGCCGGCTGTATAGTTCTGTCGGCGCACTTTCTTCGAAAGTTTATGATAAACTATTGTAAGTTTACCATGTAATTATGAAAGATATGTGAAAATTCAGCGTATTTTTAAGCTTTTATTTTGTATTGCTTGACAAAAATAAAAAATAGGAGTATTATTAAATTAGTATATTATGGTAAAATTATCCTACAATGCGTTAACGCGCTAAAGGGATATGATTTAACACAGTTTTCAGCGGTAAATTATTCAAAAGTCTTATCCATTCGTTCTTTTATTAAACGGGAATTCTTTTTACAAAAAAGGAGATCATATATGCAAAAGAATTTTACGGGGCTTATCATAGCTCTTTCCTATATAGCGTCGGTACTTGCCGCGCTCATAGTTGCGGTCAATCTGCCGGAATATATCCCGGCAGTCATAGTGCTGTACGCCCTTTTTGTGGTCGTTTCGGCTTTGACGCTGCACGGAATAATGAAGCGCAACGAGCGCATAAGGCTTGCAAAGCAGAGGAGCTATCTTTCCGATATTGTCCAGAGCCTTAACGCTATGGCTATTATCTGGGAGAGCAATTTCCATGAGATCGAGGTCAACTCCGAGCTTACGGCGATCACGGGATACACCGCCGACGACCTTCGCGACAATGCAAAAAATATCCAGAAGCTTCTCCCGAAGGACGCTTTCGCGCCGAGCCTTCAGTCTATCATAAACAACCGTGACGAGGAGTTCTTCGTTACGACAAAAACGGGCGCAAAGGTGTGTACGATTTGGAACACCTCTCTTATGTTCGTTGAAAAGAGGGGAAAGGATATTCCAAAGTATATCCTGCTTTCAATAGGTCACGACCTTTCCGAAAACGCTAAGATGAAGGAAGAGCTTACAAGCTATGCAAACGCCCTCGCCACTTCGGAGAGCAGGTTTACAATGTCTATGGAGTATTCCGGCGTCGGACTTATGCTCAAGGACGCAAATGATTACAGACTTTATACCTCCGAGCAGTTCCGTCAGATGGGCGGTTTTGATACTGAATTTATCGGCTTTGACGAGCTTAAAGACCATATCCACCCCGATGATAGGATCGTTGTTGAAACGCTGAGAAAGGCTATGACTGCGAAAACGCCTTCAAAGTCGGGTGAGATATACACCGTTGAGTTCCGCATGAAGCCGAAGGGCAGCGACTCCTACCGCTGGCTCCAGTATCGTTATAAGGTAACGCCTTGTCCGAATATCCTTATGGCAACGATAGGCGGCGCAGTCATCGATATCAACGATGATAAGGAAAAAGATCTTATCATTGAAAAAATGGCGTATATTGATGAAGTTACTCAGATATACAACCGCAACAAGTTCATTGTTACCGGTGAAGAAACCTTCAAGCTGTATGATTCCGTTGAAGGTCAGGATCTCGATTACTGGATCATTATCTTCGATATTGATGATTTCCATATCATAAACGATACCTGCGGATATCAGAACGGCAATATGCTGCTTAGGGAATTCGCATCTATAATCAACAAGACGCTCGGAGAATCTGCGCTCGGCGCAAGGATAGGCGGCGACAACTTTGCGCTCATTGTCAAGGATAACGGCGATGAAGATCTTCCCGTAAATATCGTCAAGCGCATACAGAAAAGCTTTGCAAACTTCTCGGAGGAGAATTTCTCCACGCAGGCTATTACCTGTTCCGCAGGCTACTGCAAAATGTCGGACGGCGGAAGCGACTTCCTTCAGGTGCTTGACCGTGCAGAGTTTGCACTCTCGCATTCCGATGGAACAAAGGGCAGCATAGTCCGCTATGACAGAGAGATACACGATCAGATCATCAAGAGCAATGAGATCGAAAAGGAACTTGCAAGCGCAATTGAAAATAACGAGCTTGTACTCTACTATCAGCCGAAGATCGACCTTAACACGGGCATTCTCACCGGTATGGAAGCGCTTATCCGCTGGATAAAGCCGGATGGTACGATCGTTCCGCCGGGAAGCTTTATCCCCGTTGCGGAAAGCTCGATGCTTATCACGAAAATAAGCCGCTTCGTTCTTCACGAGGCCTGCCGCCAGAACAAGGAATGGCAGGATAAGGGTTATCCGCCGATAACGGTTTCGATAAACCTCACCGCAGTCGATTTCTATCAGACAAACGTTACCGAAGCTATCAAAAAGGCGCTTGACGAAACCGGAATGGAACCTCAATGGCTTGATGTTGAGCTTACCGAATCGCTCGCACTCAAGGATATCGACCACGCCGTTGCTCAGATGAACGAGATAAAATCGCTCGGCATAAAGCTTTCAATGGACGATTTCGGCACGGGTTACTCCTCGCTGAGTTATATTCAGATATTGCCTATAACTCTGCTTAAGCTCGACCGCTCGTTTGTAATGTACCTCGAAGACGATGAAATATCCAGAGAGATCGTTTCGGCTGTTATCAGAATAGCAAAATCCAAGAAGATAGAAACCATTGCCGAGGGCATCGAAACTCCCGGTCAGGTGGATATACTTAAACAGTCGGGCTGCGACCTTGCGCAGGGCTATTTCTTCGGAAAGCCTATGCCGGCAGACAAGTTTGAGGAATTCATGAAGATGAAAGCTGAACAGTCCAGACAGCAGTCCGAGCTTTCGGTCAATGTTAAATAATTTCCGGAAACTTGTAAAAATGCGGCAGAGATCACGCCGCAAAGAGGTTTCCGACGGAATATAAAATCGTCGAAAGGATGTGTCCATTATGGCAAAGAAAAGAATCGGTATCCTTACCAGCGGAGGCGACTGCCCCGGCCTTAACGCAACTATCAGAGGCGTTGCAAAGGCTTGCTTCGAGGAAATGGGGGAGGATAACGTTGAAATAGTCGGAATCCAGAACGGCTATTACGGTCTTATCAACAATATCGCAAGAGAAATGAAGCCGTCCGAATTTTCGGGCATCCTTACACAGGGCGGAACTATTCTCGGCACAAAGCGTCAGCCGTTCAAGATGATGTCGGTCATCGAAGAGGACAATGTTGACAAGGTAAAGGCTATGAAGGACACATACAAGGCTCAGAAGCTTGACTGTCTGCTCACGCTCGGCGGCAACGGCACTCACAAGACTGCTAATCTTCTTTCCGAGCAGGGACTTAACGTTATCGGTCTGCCGAAGACTATCGATAACGATATTTTCGGTACGGATGTGACATTCGGCTTCCATACGGCAGTCGACACCGCAACGGACGTTATCGACAGACTTCACACCACCGCCGCTTCCCACAGCAGAATCCTTATGGTCGAAATAATGGGAAACAAGGCAGGCTGGCTCACGCTTTATTCGGGTATCGCAGGCGGCGCGGATATAATCGTAATCCCCGAGATACCGTATGATGTAGATAGTATCTGCGAAGCTATCGAGAAGAGATCCAAGTCGGGCAAGACCTTCTCTATCGTAGCGGTCGCAGAGGGGGCATTCGATCAGGAAGAAGCAAAGCTTAAGAAAAAAGAGCGCGCAAAGCGCAGACAGGAAGCAGGCATCACCACCGCAACATCGAGAATTGCCGCACAGGTTCAGGCTGCGACAGGAATTGAAGCAAGAGTCTGTGTTCCCGGACATATGCTCAGAGGCGGCAGTCCGTCCGCTTATGACAGAGTTCTCGCAACAAAGTTCGGCGTAAGAGCCGCAAGCCTTATAAAAGCAGGAAAGTACGGCTACACCGTTGCAATGGTTGACGGAAAGATCACCGAAAACAAGCTTATCGACGTTGCCGGCAAGACAAAGTTTGTAACTCCCGACCACCAGCTTGTTATCACGGCTAAGGAACTTGGAGTTTCGTTCGGAGAATAATTCAATGCGTAATTCGTAATGCGTAATTATTTTTGCTCCGCAAAATATTGCAGAATCTTAAAATCGTAGGGGCGGATTCTATATCCGCCCGTTCTTTTTTGGGAACAGACTATAACTTGAACTTCGACGTTGTATAAGACAATTTTAATGGGGTATTGATATGAAAAACAAAGCGATATTTTTATTATGCGCAGCTTGTCTTGCCATGACAGCTTGCGGAAAGACAGCAGACAATGTGCAGGAAAGTACGGCGGAAGAAACAACGGTCACGGAAGAAACGGAAACCGAAACAGCTCCCGAAACAACGACTACAGCACCGACCGAAACTACTGTTATCACAACAACAAGACCTACTCCCGAAACGACCTTTGACGAAAACGATGAAATTCTTGTCAGAGGGCAGGAGTTTGCGGAAAGCTATGCCAAGATGTACTGGGACTATCTTTGCGGTGCGGCTTGGGAAGACTATTTGGATACGCCGTATTTCAATTTTGACGATAAAAGCGAGGGCAATTATTTTGAAGATGACGAAAATATGCCTGCTGCCGAGGGTGTGACCTTCGACCCTATACCGTATTACAAATTATTGATCACTGATTATACTTACGATGAGCTTATAGCTTATATCAAAAGCTTTTATTCAGATGAATTGTTTGAAGAATTCAAACAGAATTATTTAATAAATGGTTTATTCACGGGCAAGGATAACTGCATTTATGTAAACGGAAATGAACCGACTTTTATATATCAGATGCGCAATGAACACGCTCATATTATCGGCTATACCGAAAATGATGACGGAAGCGTTACTTACGACTGCTTTGCAAAAACGACCGAGGAAGATGATGACGACCTTTATTTTTCGTTCACATTAAACGCTGACGGAAAGCTTTGCTCAGACGTTTACAATGCTGAACTCGGACTTTTCTCCGATACTTATTATTGTGATGATGAAACGTGAGATTTTCACAAAATAGCGGTGAAAACAAAGATACATTTATAAAAGACACGTTATTTTGCCCCGAAAACGTCCTTTTTATGCACAAAAAACGTCATTTTGTCGGAAGTGCATAAAAATTTATCGAAAATCGGGGCGAAATTCTATTTTGAAATTTCAAAAAATTTTTGAAAACCCTTGAAATGACAAAATTAGTTTGTTATAATATATCTTGCGTGACTGCAACAATGATATGCGTTGAAGTGAAAGGTTGCCGGCGGTGTGCCGGGGAATTTTCATGGAGTATGTCCGATTTTAAACCGGGCGGCTGTAATATCGACACTTGTGAGTGCTTAAACCGTTGGCATAAATATGCCGATAGGTAAGTTATGTGTGTTCTAAAAAGCTGACTTCTCCGGAAAACTTGCGTTTTTTCGGATTTTTTTATGTGAGCCTTGCGATACACACGGTAGCGTTGAACATTACATTGTCCCCTCTACATTATTTTTAATTAGCTTAAGGAGGCGATTCTAAGTGGCAGTCAATGAAAAAATCAGAATCAGAATCAAGGGCTTTGATCATGCGGTAGTAGATGCAGCAGCAGCTAAGATCGTAGATGCAGCAAAGCGCAGCGGTGCAAGAGTTTCGGGTCCTATCCCGCTCCCTACAGACAAGGAGATCGTTACAATCCTCCGTGCTGTTCACAAGTACAAGGACAGCCGTGAGCAGTTTGAACTTCGCACCCACAAAAGACTCATCGACGTTATAAGACCTACTGCAAAGACAACAGAGGCTCTGCAGGGTCTTGAACTTCCTGCCGGTGTTGATATCGTAATGGAAATCAAGTAAGCGAGAGCTTGCCATTTCCGAAAATATCGATCCGCAGGTCATGTTGTGCAAAAAACACAACCAATAACCAATAGGAGGAAAAATCATGACAAAGGCAATCATCGGTAAGAAAATCGGTATGACTCAGATTTTCGACGAAGCAACTAACAAGGTTATCCCCTTGACAGTTGTAGAAGCCGGCCCCTGCGTAGTCGTTCAGAAGAAAACTGTTGAGAACGACGGTTACAGCGCAGTTCAGCTCGGTTTCGGCGACCTCAGAGAAAAGCTTGCAAACAAGCCTGTAAAGGGTCATTTTGCAAAGGCTGACGCTCCCCTCAAGAGAACTCTTAAAGAATTCAGACTTGAAGGCGCAGACGCTATGGAGGTTGGCGCTATCCTGAAGGCAGATACTTTTGAAGTAGGCGACATCGTTGATGTTTGCGGCACTTCAAAGGGTAAGGGCTTCCAGGGTACTATCAAGAAGAACAACCAGCACTCACTCAAGGAAACTCACGGTACAGGCCCTGTTCACAGACAGGCAGGTTCCATGGGTGCCTGCTCCTCACCTTCCCGTATCTTCAAGGGCAAGAAGCTTGCAGGTCACATGGGTGCAGAGAAGGTTACTATCCAGAATCTTGAAATTGTCAAGATCGACGCAGAAAACAATCTTATCGCAATCAAGGGCGCAATTCCCGGTCCTAAGAACGGAATTGTTACTATCTGTGACTGCGTAAAGAAAAAAGCTTAATGGAAGGAGGAAGCAACAATGCCTAATATGAAAGTTCTCGATATGACAGGTAAAGAGGTTTCCAACATTGAGCTGTCAGATGCAATTTTCGGTATCACACCCAACGAGTCCGCTATGCACACAATGGTAGTTAACTACCTTGCAAACCAGCGTCAGGGTACACAGTCCACCCTCACCCGTACAGAGGTAAGAGGCGGCGGCAGAAAGCCTTGGAGACAGAAGGGTACAGGCCACGCAAGACAGGGTTCTACAAGAGCTCCTCAGTGGACACACGGCGGTATCGCTCTCGGCCCTAAGCCCAGAAGCTACCGTTTCACAGTTAACAAGAAGTTAAGAAGACTTGCTATGAAGTCTGCAATGTCCGTTAAGGTAGCAGACAACAACATGATCGTTCTCGATTCCATCAAGATGGAGGAATTCAAGACAAAGACTGTTGTTAATATGCTTAAGGCAATCGAAGCTGAGGGCAAAAAGGCTCTCATCGTTCTTTCCGAAAATGACAGCTTCGTAATCAAGAGCGCTGCTAACATCCCCGGTGTTAAGACAGCTCTCGTGAACACGATCAATGTTTACGACATTCTCAACGCTGAAAAGTTCATCGTTGTCAAGGATGCCGTAGCTAAAATTGAGGAGGTGTACGCATAATGTTAGCACAGGATATCGTAATCAAGCCTATCATCACAGAAAAGAGCATGTCCGGTCTTCAGAATGGCAAGTACACCTTTAAAGTAGCCAAGAACGCTAACAAGGTCGAAATTGCTAAGGCAGTTGAAGAACTCTTCGGCGTTAAGGTTGCAAAGGTTAATACTATGAACGTAAGAGGCCGTTCCAAGAGAATGGGTATGCACTCCGGCTACACAGCAGCTTGGAAGAAGGCTATCGTTACTCTTACAGCAGATTCTAAGACTATCGAATTCTTCGACGGTATGATGTAAGGCCCGATAAGGCTTTTACTCCTTAGCCCACGGGCAATGAGTAAGTATGGAAGAAACAGCTTCCGCAAAACATCGCAAATTTATAAAGGAGATTGAACTACAATGGCTATTAAAGTTTACCAGCCTACCACCGCTTCAAGACGTCAGATGACTGTCACAGATTACAGCGGTCTTTCTAAGGTAGCTCCTGAAAAGAGCCTTCTCGCTCCCATTAAGAAGAATGCCGGCAGAAACAGCTACGGTAGGATCACTGTTCGTCACAGAGGCGGCGGAAACAGAAGAAAATACAGAATCATCGACTTCAAGAGAGATAAGCAGGGCATGAACGCTACTGTTCTTACTCTTGAGTACGATCCTAACAGAAGCGCATTCATCGCTCTCGTTCAGTACGAGGACGGTGAAAAGAGATATATCATCGCTCCTAACGGCCTTGCTGTTGGCGATGTTATCCGTGCAGGCTCTGACTCCGATATCAAGCCGGGCAACGCACTTGCTCTTGCTAATATCCCTGTCGGTACTTTCATCCACAACATCGAGCTTTACCCCGGCAAGGGCGCTCAGCTCGTTCGTGCAGCAGGCAACATGGCTCAGCTCATGGGTAAGGAAGACAACTACGTTCTCGTTAGACTTCCTTCCGGCGAAATGAGAAAGATCCCTGCTGGATGCATGGCTTCCATCGGTCAGGTTTCCAACATTGACCACGAAAACGTAAACCTCGGTAAGGCCGGTAAGACCCGCCACAGAGGTATCAGACCTACCGTCCGCGGTTCTGTAATGAACCCCTGCGATCACCCCCATGGTGGTGGTGAAGGTAAGTCACCTGTCGGCCGTCCGGGACCTGTTACTCCTTGGGGCAAGCCGGCACTCGGTTACAGATCGGAAGAGCACACGTCTGAACTCCAGTCACCGGCTATGATAT
>CAMJES010000050.1 GCA_946404705.1 uncultured Ruminococcus sp.
TTAATATCGGGTGATGGAATATCCTAAAAGGAAACGATTGCGTTTAATCGAATACGATTACTCCCAAAATGGCGCATATTTCGTTACAATATGCACACAAAACAGAGAGAAACTATTTGGCGGCGTAGGGGCGGATTCCATATCCGCCCGTATGATTTCCAATATTTTTGAGAAAACAATATCGGAATATAATGACATTGAATGTCCGATATATGTTGTAATGCCAAACCATTTTCACGCAATAATTGTTATTCAAAAGGATTATTATCAGAAAGGGTTTGAGCGGGCGGATATGGAATCCGCCCCTACACTATCGGACATCGTCCAGACCTTCAAAAGACGGTCGACCATAGAATACATCAAATTGGTAAAACAAGGTCTTACACCACCGTTTGATAAAAAGGTTTGGCAGCGTTCCTATCACGACCACATTATCAGAAATGAAAAGGAATTTCGGATGATTTGGGAATACATTGACGAAAACCCTTTGAAATGGGAGAGTGACTGCTTTTATGTATGAACAACAAGCAAAGATTTTAATTTTAACGGCAGGCGAAGAAGTCGTTTTTGAAGGACGTACCGATGAGATAACAGAATCTCTTTCCGAGGGGAATGATTTCCAAAGGGAGGATGTTGAGGGCGCTTTTGAATGGCTTGACGAAAAATACGGCGATGCTGACGGACGTATAACAGCAGATGTTCTTTCGATGATAGACAATACGGATACTCTTGATGGACTTGGAACAAGAGCGTTGTTCTGGACGGCTGCGCTGATGATGAAAACCGGTACGCTGAACAAGCTGCCGATACCGTATGTATTCAGGCTGCTGCCGATAATTCAGCGCAAAACAGCGGTGCATGCAATGAAAGTGAAGAGCGCAAACGAAAAAGCGGCGGCTTTTCTGGAAAGCTTCAAGGAAATAATAAGCCGTCTGTCCGAGAGCAGGATAAGTGAAGATGAAGCGTTGACGGAAATATTCAAGGCAATGCCCGAAAGAGATCTTATTGAATATAAACTGGCAACAAACCCTCATTTTACTGACGTCTTTCGGGTCATAAAGCAGATTTCAGAAAGATGTAAGGACGAAAAGCTGAAATTATTGACCGATAAGGTCATGGACGAGTTTGACCTTGAACTATAAAAGGATGAGTGCCGTTATGTGTGAAGAGATCGGTGCAGCTGAAAGAAAACGGAAAAATAGAGCGTTACGGCAGAAATGGTTCGCTGTGATTTTGCTTTTACTGGTTTTCGCCATTCCCATAGTTGTAATATTTAACAGCTCCTATGCAAGCTGGCATTTCTTCACAAAAAACCGCATCAAGGAGCTTGAACAGATATTTTCGGCGGATTTTCCCGAAGGCACCGTGTTTGAGCGATATAAAAAAGTGTACGCCTTTCAGGAGGGCGAGTACCATACCCTTTATATCACGGGAATTGATTCTCCGGAGGACTTCTGCCGCCATTGCATAAACGACAAGATAAAGTCTATGACTGATTTTTGCACCCGAAGCGCAGATGAAATACCGATAGAATCATGGTATGACGGCAGCCGCAAAAAAGCCGATCTTATGTGCAGTTATGATACGCAGAACAGCTATTATACGGTCAATGCGTATTTCTTTAAAAACGAAAACGGCAGTTATGATGCAAAATTTATAAAGTAATAATATATCGAAAGGAAGTTATTAATATGGCAGACACAATGGCAGGTCTTCACCGCACACATTACTGCGGCGAGGTTCTTAAAGCAGGAGAAACAGTTACGGTAGGCGGTTACGTTGACACCGTAAGAAACAAGGGAGGAATCATTTTCATCGTTCTGCGCGACAGAACGGGCGTGGTTCAGCTCACATTCAACGAAACAACGGACAAAACAGTATTTGAAAAGGCTTCGTCCTGCCATTCCGAATATGTTTTGATGGCAAAGGGCGAAGTTCGTGAGCGTGAGAGCGTGAACGACAAGATCGCGACCGGTCACGTTGAGATCTTCGTTGACGACCTGCGTATCCTTGCAAAGGCTCAGACACCCCCGTTTGAAATTGTCGACAACACCAACACAAACGAGGAGCTTCGCCTTAAGTACCGTTACCTTGACCTGCGCCGCAAAAAGCTTCAGGACAACATCATCATGAGAAGCAAGATCGCAAAGGTCGCAAGAGATTATTTTGCAGAGAACGGATTTATCGAGATCGAAACTCCGATGATGATTAAATCCACTCCCGAGGGCGCAAGAGATTACCTTGTTCCGTCAAGAGTTCACCCCGGCAAGTTCTACGCTCTCCCCCAGTCGCCGCAGATATACAAGCAGCTGCTTATGATAGCAGGCTTCGACAGATATATCCAGCTTGCGCGCTGCTTCCGCGATGAAGACCTCCGCGCCGACAGACAGCCCGAGTTCACACAGATCGACCTTGAAATGTCATTCGTTGACACAGAGGATATTATGCAGATGGCGGAGGGCTTTGTAAAGCGCGAGTTCTCCGAAGTCCTCGGGATAGACATTCCCACTCCGCTCCCAAGACTTACCTATACCGAAGCTATGAACCGTTACGGCTCGGACAAACCCGATACACGCTTCGGAATGGAGATAACCGATATCACCGATACAGTTAAGGACACTGATTTTGTCGTGTTCAAATCTGCGATCGAAGCAGGCGGCTCGGTACGCGCTATCACAGCAAAGAACGCAGCTGCAGCGCTTACAAGAAAAGAGATCGACAAGCTCATTGAACACGCAAAGGGAATCGGCGCAAAGGGGCTTGCATATATCCGCTGGAACGAGGACGCTCCAAACTGCTCGTTCGGCAAATTCCTCAAGGACGGCGAGCTTGACGCAATTATCAAGGCAACAGGCGCAGAAAAGGGCGATGTAGTCCTTATCGCAGCAGATAAAAACAGCACAGTTCTTCCGCTGCTCGGCGCGCTCCGCCTTAAAGTCGCAAAGCAGCTTGATATGATACCCGAGGGCAAGTTCAACTTCCTCTGGATAACCGAGTTCCCGTTCTTCGAATGGAACGAGGAAACACAGCATTGGGACGCAATGCACCACCCGTTCACAATGCCGATGGATGAGTGCCTGCAGTATCTTGACAGCGACCCGAGCAAGGTGTTTGCGAAAGCTTACGACCTTGTCCTCAACGGAACGGAGCTTTCAAGCGGCTCTATCCGTATCACCGACTACGAGCTTCAGCAGAAGATGTTTGAGTCGCTCGGACTTACCGATGAAGAGATAGAAGCGAAGTTCGGCTTCCTTGTTGACGCATATAAGTATGGCGCAGCACCGCACGGCGGAATGGGAATAGGCCTTGACCGACTTTCGATGATAATGTGCGGCGCAGACAACCTCCGTGACGTTCTTGCGTTCCCGAAGGTGCAGAATGCGTCCGAGCTTATGTCCTCCTGCCCTGCAACAGTAGACAAGGAAAGCCTTGACATTCTCGGAATTGCTGTTACGGAAACGGAAGAGTGAGATTAATTCGTAATGCGTAATTATTATAAAACCAACATTTGCGGTTAAAACCGCGAAGCGGACAAAAAGTTTCGTCCACCTTTTCAAAGGTGGCAGGGGACAAGGGGACAGCGTCCCCTTGTCGCGCTCCGCAGAGCGCGAAACTCCCTAAACTTTAGCACAACGTTTGCAGCGGTAAGCCGAAGAAACTAACAGTCAATAAAAAGCGCAATTCACATCAAAAACGGAAAACAGGAAAAGTTTTGTCAAACAAAAACTTGTTAAATCGTTAATGTGAATTGCGCTTATTCTATTTCCCTAAAGCAAACTTTCCTCGGAGTACAAACACACAAACGAAGTGCGTGTGTTTGTACTCCGACTTATACTAAACACCATTTAAAATTTGGAAAAAATCAAGCCGACAATCTCGAATATATAGGATTTCGGCGCAGATTTTTTCCTGTATTTTATTGGTGTTTAGTATTAATATGAACATCGTAAGGAAATGAACAGGAAAACAGCGAATGAAGCAAGTGCATTTTCACATAACCGAATTTGATTCACCGAAATCAACTGCCGGTTGATTTTTTGACGCGATTATTCAACTGATAATCGTTTGACAATTCTCTTTGCTCTATGCTAAAATATACTCAACAAAAGCTTTTGAAAAAATGCAAAGGAATGATAAAATGGATCTGTATATTGGCGAAAACATCAAGCAGCTTAGAAAAAATATGAATATCGGACAGGACGCACTGGCGAACACAGTCGGCGTATCCGTTCAGGCAGTTTCAAAATGGGAAACAGGGCAGTCGCTCCCCGATGTCGGAATAATCCCCGATATTGCCGCATTCTTCGGCGTGAGCATTGACAGCCTTTTCTTCGGGGAAGACGCAGACTGCACAAAATCAGACAAGCTTTCTCTTCCCGACAATGACAAGCTTTACATTTTTCAGGTGCGTAACGGCGAAATTCTTGACAGAGAAAAATGGGACAGAGATTCACACATAAAGCTCGCCGTTGAGAATTTTAACGGAACGCTCAACGCCGAAATATGGGGCAGCGCAGACATAAAGGGAGATGTCGGCGGAAGCGTAAATGCAGGTAACGGTGTTGCTTGTCAGAATGTCGGCGGAAGCGTAAATGCAGGTAACGGCGTTGCCTGCGGCAATGTTGGCGGAGGAATAAACTGCGGCGACAGCGTTAACTGTGGAAACGTCAGCGGAGAAATAAACTGCGGCAACAGCGTTAACTGTGGAAACGTCAGCGGCGGAATAAACGCAGGCGATGACGTAAACTGCGGAAATATAAGCGGCTCTGTCAGCGCAAACAACAGTATCCGCTGCGGCGAAATATATAGCTGTGAAAAACTTTCCTGCGAAACTCTCTATGCCAAGGGCAGCATAAAATGCGGCTCGATAGAATGCGGCGGAGATATCCACACCGAAGAAAAACTTGATTATAAATTTAATTGAAAAAAGCTGATAAATGCGAAAGCTGCTGCTTCACATTTATCAGCTTTTATACTTTTTTTCAAACCATTTTACAATTTCGGGAAACTTTTTTTCAAAATCTGTTTCAGCTTTGAAGTTCATTTCGCGCCGCAGCTTTTCTGACGAAACTGCATACCGTCTGTCATGCCCCTTTCGGTCGGGAACGAATTCGATATCGGCGGTGCTTTTCCCAAGCGTTTCAATCAGCTTTCCTGCAATCGCAAGGTTGGAAAGCTCGTTATCTGCGCCGATGTTGTATATCTCCCCTGCCCTGCCGTTATCAAGAATCATCTCAACGGCTTTGCAATGGTCTTTCACATATATCCAATCACGGACGTTTCTTCCGTCGCCGTAAAGCGGTATTTTTTCGCCGTTTACGGCTTTTTTCACCGCCAAAGGTATAAGCTTTTCGGGAAACTGCCGCTCGCCGTAATTGTTTGAACAGCGTGAAACCGTCACATTCAATCCGTATGTTCTATGGTAGGCAAGCACAAGCATATCCGCTGCCGCTTTTGAGGCGCTGTAAGGCGAATGCGGCGCAGCAGGAGTTTCCTCGTTAAATTTTTCGCTGCTTTCAAGCGGCAGGTCGCCATAGACCTCGTCCGTGGATATCTGGTGGAAGCGTTTTACTCCGAATTCGAGCGAAGCGTCAAGGAGTGCCGCCGTCCCCATATAATTCGTTTCAAGAAACACCTGCGGCGAAGCTATCGAGCGGTCAACATGGCTTTCCGCCGCAAAATTCACTACAATATCGGGGCGGTATTCTCTGAACACCCTTTGCAGAAGCTCTCTGTCGCAGATATCGCCCTTAACAAAGCGAAAACGCGGACTTTTCGCAGCTTCGGAAAGATTATCCATATCCCCTGCATAGGTCAGCTTGTCAAGACAGACCACCTTATCCTCGGAGCAGCGTTCAAGGTGCATATCAATAAAATGTGAGCCGATAAAACCTGCTCCGCCTGTTACAAGAACTGTCATTTCCTTGCCCTACGGTTCTTTTTTCCTCTTTTGCGCTTTACTTTTACGCGCTTAGACGAGGGTTTTGACGCTTTCGGCACTTCGCTCTGCTTTGTCTGGAGTGCCGCAGGCGCATATTTTACGCTTTCTTCAATGAAGAACGACTGCGAATCAACAAGCTCCTCTCCGTTTTTCGGCTGCTTATATTTATAAGAGCTGTCGGGGAGCATTATCCTTGCCTTGACGTTATCGGCAAGCATCGTATCAAAGATATGTACTATCCTTTCGCGAACGTGTTCATCATATATCGGCGCAGCGACCTCTACGCGGCGAATAGTGTTTCTCGTCATAAAGTCGGCGGAGGAAATATACAGCTTCATATCCTTGCCCCTGCCGAACATATAAATTCTTGCGTGTTCAAGGTAACGTCCGACAATGCTGGTGACTTCGATATTATCGGTATAGCCCTCCACTCCTGCGACAAGACAGCATATACCTCTTATTACCATCTGTATCTTTACGCCGTTCATCGAAGCCTCGGCAAGCTTGTCGATAAGAACACGGTCGGTAACGGAGTTGAGTTTCAGTCCGATATAAGCTTCTTCGCCGTTTTTCGCCTTTGCTATCTCACCGTCAATAAGCTCGATTATCTTGTTCTGCAGACTGAGCGGCGCTACAAGCAGATGACTTGAATCCTCCACAAGCGTTCCCATTGAAAGAGCGTTGAAAACTGCTCCTGCTTCTGCGGCAATATCCTTGTTTGCAGTCATAAGGCAGAGATCGGTGTAAAGCGCGGAGGTCTTTTCGTTGTAGTTGCCCGTTCCTATCTGTGTGATATACTCAACGCCGTTTCCGTTCTTGCGCGTGATAAGGCAGAGCTTTGAATGTACTTTCAGATTTTCGGGGCCGTATATTACCGTACAGCCTGCATCTTCAAGCTGCTTCGACCAACCGATGTTGTTTTCCTCGTCAAATCTTGCGCGAAGCTCGACAAGGACAAGCACGTTCTTCCCGTTTTCAGCCGCGTTCACAAGTGCTTCAACGACCTTTGAATCGGAGGCCACACGGTAAAGCGTTATCTTTATCGAAACAACATTCGGGTCAAAAGCCGCTTCGTTGAGCATACGCAGGAAAGGACGTATCGATTCATACGGATAATAAAGAAGAACGTCTTTTTTCAACACCTGATCTATCACGGGAAGCTCGTGAACTATCTCACGGGATCTCTGCGGAACTGCTCGCTTGAAGAAAAGCTCGGGATTCGTGCTTTCAAGCTTTGCTCTTATCGGGAAAACGCAGGAAAGATCAAGCGGCGATTTCTGGCGGAATATTTTATTCGAAGTCAGTTCAAGATTACTGCAAAGGAACGCAAGCGACTCCTCGTCAAGCTTGCGCGAAAGCTCCATTCTGACGGGCGAAAGCTTCTTTCTCTTCTGCAGCAGCACGGTCATTACCTCGCGCAGATCGACTTCGTGGTCGTAAAGAGCCTCTTCCATATTTATATCGGCGTTTCTTGTTATTCTCATAAGTGATTTGCATATTATCTTATAATTTTCAAAGACTAAAGGCATATAATGAAGAATAAGCTCTTCAACGAGCATAAAACGCATCTTGTTCGCGGTCGGCAGGAAGATAACACGGGAGAACGAACCGCTTGCGGCAATAATTCCGAGCTTTACCGCCTGCGATTTTGATTCAAGATGTGCAACCGCATATATCTCCTTGTTTTTAAGGAACGGGAACGGGTGCCGCTTGTCGATTATCTGCGGCGAGATGAGCGGAAGTATCTCCTTGGTGAAATACACGCGCAGGAACTCCTCTTCCTCCTTGGAAAGAGCCTTGAAATCGACCTGCTCAACGCCGTAGCTTTCCTTTAATCTTGACATTATGTCGCCGTAAGCCTTGTCACGCATAAGTGCAAGCTCGGAGCAGCGCGCAAAAATAGCGTCAAGCTGTTCGGCGCAGGTCATATCCGTCTTGTTGTCGCGCTCTTCATCATCGACAAGCGTTCTGTCATAAAGCGAGCCTACTCTTATCATAAAAAACTCGTCAAGATTGGACTGGAATATCGAAGCAAAAAGCAGCCGCTCTCCAAGAGGAACACGTTCATCCATAGCTTCTTCAAGAACACGTTCATTGAATTTCAGCCACGAAAGCTCTCTGTTGTCATAATACTTTTTCATGACGTTTTTATCCTTTCATACACAAGGTATATATTAACGAACGCATACCCTGCCCATATTTTTTCATTATACCTTAATTATATTATACGGCGGCGTTAAAGTCAAGAAAAATCTGTATAAACGACGGCATTGCGGCGAAGACAGGGCGAGAGCCGTGAAGTAGCTTTTGGAAATTCGCCTTAAACATCAAAAATTGACAAAATTTAATTAAAACCGACTATTGCATTTTTTCGAAGTTTATGTTAATATATTTACAACGGATAAAGGAAACGCCGACATCGCCATGGCAACGATCGGCGTTCCCCTCGAAAAGCTTTTTTCCGTAAAACGCCAATATTTATTAAGAGAAAGACAGGTGAGATTTTATGGTGATTTTTTGGATCATAGTCCTTGTTGCAGCGATACTTGTCGAAGCAGCCACAGCTGCGCTTATTTCGATATGGTTCGCATCGGGCGCACTTGCCGCACTTATCGCAGCCGCACTCGGAGCATCATGGATGATACAGCTTACGCTTTTCGTAGTGTTCTCGGCTATACTGCTGATATTCACTCGTCCGCTTGTAAAAAAGCTCTTCCCGAAAAAATTCATTCCGACCAATTCCGACAGCTATGCAGGAAAGACCGCAGTCGTGGTTGAGGATATTGATTCGGCAAGGGGCGTGGGCAGGGTAAAGTTCAACGGAGTTGACTGGATCGCCGTTACCGAAAACGAAGAGCTTATCCCAAAGGACACAGTTGTCCGCATCAAAGCAGTTAAAGGTGCAAAGCTGCTCGTGGAAAAAGTTTAACACAAAAAAAACAAACAGAAAGAGGTAAATCATTATGCCGACACTTGCAACAGTTCTTATCATCTTAGCAATTATCGTTATTCTTGTCCTTATCAGCGGTATCAAATTCGTTCCGCAGGCACAGGTTTATATCGTTGAGCGTTTCGGCGCATTCAGCAAGACGCTTGAAACAGGCCCTCACTACGTTGTTCCTATCATCGACAAGATTGCAAAAAAGGTTTCAATTAAGGAGCAGGTAGCCGATTTCAAGCCTCAGCCCGTTATCACAAAGGATAACGTTACAATGCAGATCGACACCGTTGTATTCTTCCAGATCACAGAACCAAAGCTCTAC
Organism: uncultured Ruminococcus sp.; assembly: GCA_946404705.1. Lineage (GTDB taxonomy): Bacteria > Bacillota > Clostridia > Oscillospirales > Ruminococcaceae > UMGS363. The sequence continues at coordinate 9,205 of CAMJES010000050.1, forward strand.
ACCTACGGCGTTGAGCGTCCTATGAGCGCTATCGAGAACCTTACAGCAACAACGCTTCGTAACATCATCGGTGAAATGGAGCTTGACGCAACACTTTCTTCCCGTGACGTTATCAACACAAAGATCACATCTCTGCTTGACGTTGCAACCGACCCTTGGGGAATCAAGGTAAACCGTGTCGAACTCAAAAACATTCTCCCCCCGAGAGAAATTCAGGACGCAATGGAAAGACAGATGAAGGCCGAGCGTGAAAGAAGAGAAAAGATCCTCCAGGCTGAAGGTGAAAAGAAGTCGCAGATCCTCGTTGCCGAAGGTGAAAAGGAATCCAAGATCCTCCGTGCAGAAGCCGACAAGCAGGCAGCTATCCTTAAAGCCGAAGCTGAAAAGCAGGCTCTTATCCTCCGCTCCGACGCCGTAAGACAGCAGAAGATACTTGAAGCACAGGGCGAAGCAGAGTCTATCGCACTCACACAGCAGGCTCTCGCAGACAGCATCGTAAAGCTCAACCAGAGCAATCCGAGCGACGGAGTTATCGCTATCAAAGGACTTGAAGCATTTGGAAAAGCTGCAGACGGCAAAGCAACAAAGATCATCATTCCGTCCGAGATACAAGGACTTGCAGGACTTGTTACATCCGTTAAGGAGATCGCAAACAACAATGTAACCGCACTTCCAACACAGCAGCAGAAATAATGCGAAATTCGGAATTCGGAATTCGGAATTCGGAATTAATGCACAGCTAACATTTACAGTTAAAACCGCGGAGCGGACGAAAAGTTTCGCTAATTCTGTAAGAATTTAGCCTTATTCAAAGGCTTGCGAGGGGTCAAGGGGCGAGCAGCCCCTTGTCGCTTCCGCAGAAGCGAAACTCCCTAAACCATAGCGAAATGGTTGTAGCAAAAGTAACATAAAGTATAGCTAAAAAGCGCAATTCACACAAAAAATCGGAAAACAAGAAAAGTTTTGTCTTACAAACACTTGTTAAACCGATTTGTGAATTGCGCTTCATTCTATTTTCCTAAAGCAAACTCTCCTCGGGGATAAAACGCGAGAAGCGAAGCGCCGAGCGTTTTGACCCGACATCGTATGAAAAGCTATGCACGGGGAAAACAGCAGCGTTCGTTAAACGGGACGGGAAACCCGTCCCCTACATAAATTTTT
>CAMJES010000051.1 GCA_946404705.1 uncultured Ruminococcus sp.
GAGATATCATAGCCGGTGACTGGAGTTCAGACGTGTGCTCTTCCGATCTTAGTTGCTTTGACAGCGAAAATTTGCATAAGAACTGATTTGGCAGTTAGATACAGTAAAATTTATGGGGGAACTATGTTTTATTTTAGCTTTTGGGAATTAATTCTCATCTTATTGGTCATTCTGGGACTTATAGCTCTGTTTTTCGGGGGAGCTGCACTTATTATAATTGCAAAGCATGATATGAAAAACCCGAAATTTGAGGACAGTATGCGGCCTAAGCTCTATATTATCGCAGGTCTGATCATGATGGCGCTGCCGGTAATACTATTTTTCCAATATACTTAAATATTGCAAAAAATTTGACTTATATGCAGAAATATGATATAATATAATATGTTTTGTCCGAAAACAAAAAGATTTTACAAAAACGTGGTGATGCCAAAGAATGAAATTCGATGAATTTATCCATGATAATCTAAAAATCATTTTGATCGCAATAGCTGCGCTTATTGCTGTTATAATCGGGGCGACTGCACTCAGCATCGCATTCGGCGGAGAAACAACGCGAACCCTTGTTATAAGCGAAATAAGCGGCGACGTTGTGATAATACGAGGCGAAAAGCAGTTCTACGCCAACAAGAGAACCAAGCTGAAAAGCGGCGATGTCATCAACACAGCCGAAAACGGAACTGTCAGGGTGCGTATTGACAGCGAAAAATTTATCGCGGTCGAACCGAACAGCGCAGTTTATGTTTTCTACACGGACATATCCGACAAAGGCGAGGTTTCCGTCAATATTGCAGGCGGAGCTGTTACTTGTCAGCTGAACAAGCCGCTGAAAAAGAACGAAAAATTCCGTGTGCTTACCCCGAATGCCGCTGTTAACGTCAGAGGAACGGTTTTCCGCACCGAATTCAGCTTTGAAGAAAAATACATGGGTTACGATAATGTTATGCTTACTCATGTTCAAAATTTTGACGGACAAGTTCTGCTGCAGCTTTACGGCACAGACGGAGAAAAAGTCGAAGAGCCGATGCTTCTTACCGAACACACGGGTGCAGAAATGATATCTGCCGACAGCTTCGCACAATACAGCTATCTCAACTATGATATCAACATCTACGATCTCAAAGAGATCACGCTAAAAGAGCTTATACGGATAAGCGGTGAAAAAGCGCTTGCATACAGTCTTGACGAGCTTAATTCAGCGTTTCGTGCTGTCAGCCAACGTGAAGCAGTTACCGAAACAGTGTCCGTTTCGACCGAAACCACGACCGCAGAAACAACAACTGCTCCGCCTTCCGAAACTACTTCACGCGAAACTGCCGTTACAACTCCCGGAACGGTCGAAACGGCGGAAACCGAGTCAAAGCCGCAGATTGTCCCCGGAACAACGCTTGAAACGCATATCTATACAACATTCCCCGGCCCGAAATGGTGGCAGATGCCCAATCCCAACCCCGACCCGTGGGATGAATATGACGTTGACGAATACTTTGACGATTACGACCTAAACAGAATGGATGAAGAAGATCCTGAATTTGAACATTGACCGAAAGGAAGAAAAAAATGAAAAAACTTAACATTCCGCTTATTCCGGTAATTACCGGTTCGCTTGCATTGATCGCAGTTATTGCTGTAATAATCGTTATATGCGGCGGCATAGGAGGCGCAGGTCTTTACATAACCGAAGCAAACGGTACTGTCGGCATCACCACGGCAGATGAATCTGTTGACGCAAATTCAAGCGATATGCTCAAAGAGGGCGATATCATTACTGTCGGAGAGGGCGCAAGCTGCAAGATCGTGTATAAAACCAAGAAAAATGCAGACGATATCTACATGGTACTCTCCGAAAACACGCAGGTCGTTATAACCTCCGAACCTAAAAACAAGAACGGCGGAGAGCTGCTTCTTAACCGCGGTTCCGTTATCTGCAATTTTACGGAGCTTGAAAAAGCGCAGATAAACATCCGCACGACCGACGCCAAGATCTACCCTTCCGGAACGGTCAGCAAGGTCGCATGGCTCACCGAAGAATTCAACTCGTATACCGATGTTTACGCTTTTATGGGAAATGCCAAGATCCAGCTTTACGATGTTCAGGGAAATACGGTCAACACACCGGAATTCCTCGCTGAAAAGCTTGCCGGACGAGTTACCACAAACGATCTGGGGCCTGTTTTCTCCTATCTGAATATTCAGTTTCCGCTTACAGACCTCACCGCAAAGGATCTTAAAACACTTATCACAATAAGCCAGCTTAACGAAAGCTTCACCTACACGACCGATGAACTCAAAGCTGCATATAACACCGTTTCGGGCGGAGAATATGTTGAAGAAACAACTGTCAGCAGTTCCGAAATGATACAGACAGCAGAACCTATTGAAACCACAACAACTATCGGACTCGTTACCGATGAACCCAACCATGAGATAACTCTTCCGGGCAGCACAACTCCTGCCGCTACAACGAAGGCAACAACGACAACGACATCAAATGCACCGCAGACAACCAAAACTCCAACTCAGACGACCACGACAGCCAATACTTCCAAACAGGAAGAAACTACTGCTAACGAAAACACGACACACACCGTTACTATTATTATCGGTGATGAAGAGATCATGCAGGAAGTCGGACACGGCGAAGCAGCAGATATGCCTGCCGATCCGGAGATCAGCGGAAAAAAATTTATCGGTTGGGATAAGCCGTTCGACAACATCACCGAAGACACGGTCATCACAGCGCTCTTCACGGACGGCGGCGACATTTACCACAACGTTACTATCGTTATCGCAGACCGTCAGACGACAGTTACAGTTAAAGACGGCGAACCTGCTCCGCTCCCCACTACTATCAATATTGAAGGTTACACATTCATGGGCTGGGATAAGGATTATTCGGCTATCTATTCCGATATCACGATCACGGCTATACTTCAGCCAAACGCAGCTACACAGTATACGGTAACATTTATGGTCGGCGGTATCCCCTATCCGACAATTGTTGAAGCCGGCGGAAACGCTATTGCGCCTGTTACTCCAACCGTTGACGCAAACGGCAACGAGTTTATCGGCTGGGATAAATCACTCCTCAATATTACCTCGGATATGACTATTACAGCGATGTTTGCTTCGCCCGAATTCACCGTTACATTCGTAGTTGAGGGTATCCAGTATCCTGTCAAGGTCAAAAAGGGAGAAACTGCAACTGTTCCGATAAATCCTACTATCGACAGTCTTGGAAGGACATTTATCGGCTGGGACGGAACATTCACCAATGTTCAGGGTAATATAACAGTAAACGCAATCTTTATGTAAAAAAAGGAGATTAGACATGTTCAAATTCAAAAAAACAGCTTTAGTTTTAGCCGCTGCAATGAGTGCGGCGCTCCTGCTCGGCGGCTGCAAGGGTACAAGCACCGTTAATGATGAAAACGCAATTGCAGATGCTCTCACAGGCGAAAATACCACGACCGCTGCTGCAAACAATGCAGAGAACGCAGTTATCCACAACTTTGAAATGCCCGAGATAGGCGAAAAGATAGCAGTTATCACCGTCAAGGATTACGGCGATATCAAGATCAAGCTTTTCCCCGAGGTCGCTTCAAAGGGAGTTGAAAACTTTACCGGTCTTGCAGAAATGGGATACTATGACGAGCTTATTTTCCACCGTATCATCAGCAACTTTATGATACAGGGCGGCGACCCCAAGGGCAACGGCACCGGCGGAAAGAGCATTTGGGGCGACAAGTTTGACGGCGGAATTCCCGAGGGACTTTATCATTTCAGCGGCGCTGTGGCTTATGCAAACAGCGGTGCGACTTCCACGAACGGCAGCCAGTTCTACATTGTAAACACACCCGAGGGATATCTGCAGAACACCTGTGAAGAGCTTATGCAGTACGATCCTACACAGTATTCGTGGGCTCCGAACGTTGTTGAAATGTACAACGAAAAGGGCGGCGTACCGTTCCTTGACGGCGGTTACACAGTTTTCGGTCAGGTTTTCGAGGGACTTGACATAGTTCGTGAGCTTGGAAACGTTGAAACCGATGAAAACGACAAGCCTTTAAAGCAGGTTCAGATGGAATCTGTAAAAATTGTAGAATACGAGGGTTAATTCCCCGAAAAATAACGCCTTTGCGCGGCTTTGATATCGTGCAAAGGCGAATTTTATATTTTTTTCAAGTTTTTTTGCAAAAACACTTGACAAATATATTGAAAAGAGGTATAATAAAAAAGTCGTCGGGGTGTGGCGCAGATTGGTAGCGCGCTACCTTGGGGTGGTAGAGGCCGTGGGTTCAAGTCCCGTCACTCCGACCAGTAAAAAGTCCTTAAGCTTTTGCTTAGGGACTTTTTGTTTTATATTTTGAAAATACATTATAAAGCATAAAAAACTGTAACCACTTCGTAATTGTAATATTATCCTAAATTTGATATAATAAAAATAACATAATTATTGTCAAAAAAAGGGGTATCATTATGAGAGGAAAAAGAGTTACAGTCTGCATATTATCTGCTCTGCTGCTTTGCTCATGCGCAGAGAATATGCAGGAGACACCGACCGAGTCCGTGACGACGCAGACTTCCGCATCGCTTATCGAAACCACAACAAGTCAGACCACTACTGCGGCGGCAACAACCACCGCTGAAGAAACTGTTCCCGTTGAAACAGAGCCGCCCGAAGCCGAGCCTGTGGATTTCAGCGAGTATTTTCATTTTGACTATGATACGTCCGACTACGCCGAGCGCTTCTGCGACTGGTACTTCGACAGCTCCTGCGTTCTGCAAACGGAGCAGGAATTTTTTCATAACGGCGGCACAAAGGAGATTCTTGCGGCAGGAGAAAAAGCCGTGCGCAATTCCGACGATTTTCAGTCGGTGGACGCAATATCCCAAACCGCCGAGCTGCGTGATGACGGCAAGTTCTACTATACCGTAGACGACAAGCTTGACGACCGATTCTCTCTTTCGGACGAGCTTGTAGACGAAACGGGCAGAGCGCAGATATTGTTCCACTCCGCTGTTGTGGATGATTTTGACGGGGACGGCAGCACCGAGTTTTTCCTGCTGTATAATATACCACTCTTTGACTGGCTTGACCATACATTGCAATGCCTTGTGTTCGTGGATAAAAACGGCAATGCGGAGTATCTAACAAGCGGCGTGGGCGGTTATCTTGTACCCATACGCTATGATGGCTTCACCCATATTGCCGCTTGCTTCGGCGTGAATATAATGAGCCATTTTATGAATATATACGCACTTGAAAACGGCGTTCCGCAGGTCAAGCATACGGCATTCGGTCTTGGTTTTAAGCAGGGTATTGCTATATTGGAATCGGCGGCGCAGGCTCCCGGCTCGTGGCTTGTGGTATGGGATAATATTGATAAAAAGTATAAGGAGATACAGTCCGAGCCTGTTCCGGAGGAGCTTGTTAATGCCATATACAACTCTTCATTTGCAGATAAATTAAAAGCTATTGATCCGTCCTTTGACTCTTCCGATTGGGATTCTGCGGAGAAATTGGGCGAAAGAATGGGTATATATGGCGGCAAATATTTGTCCTATGGCTTATATAATACATTTGAATATGATAATGGGTATTTTACCGATGCTTTCGAACACATTATCGACTCTTGCTATGATGATGATACAACTACTATAAGTATCAGCGAGGCGGAGAAGCTTTGCAAAAATCCGCCTGCTGCTCCTGAGGCAGACTGTGCGCCTTATGAAATTTCAACCGATGGCGTTTTTGATACGGCGGAGGAGTTTGCCAAAGCCGCACCCGATATTCTTACGGCGGCGGAGGATATTGTTTACCAAAGCAAATATTACAAAAAGCTGTGCTATCAGCTTGAACACACTAAGAAAAACGGTGATATATATACATTTAACTATTGCGGCACGGTTGCCATAAATACACCGAAAACATATCAATGTATTTTTGACAGCGCATTTTTTGAGGGCGATAAGGTCAAGCCGCTGTTTAAGCTGAGCGCATACGACGATTTTGACGGTGACGGTAAAAAGGAAGCGTTTATAGCGTTTCGTCTGCCTTATGCGCTTCATATTGAACCGTTTATAAATGATAAATCCGATTATGAGCTTGAAATGCTGGTGTATGTTTCGGATAAGGGCGGCTGCGTTGAAATTTGCGATGGTTTCCATAACTTTGACAAGTTCAGGCTTATAAAATACTGCGACGAAACTCACCTGCTTTTAAACGGGAAGTTTACGAATATTTATTCCGTGCGGTACGGCGAGCCTTACTATGAAATTGGCGGTGTTGAGCCTAATAAGGACGGTGTAAGCTTCGGCGATACTATATTTTATGATACAGATCTGAACGAGTACCGCCAAGCGAAATTTATCGAAACAGACAGCGGTCTTTTGAATAAGCTGAATGAAAGTGCGGCTTTTACAGAGCAAAATGGTGAAAAAAAGGCGGAACGGGCGTGGATAGCAGGCGGCGCATACATTGTGACCGACAGCTGCGGCACATATCGTTGGGACGGTGAAGAGTTCTCCTTGGTGAGCAAATACAGCGGATACTTTGAAGCGGCACACAACAACGGGGAGTATCTTACACAGAATGTAGAATTTCAGACAATGCACGATTAAGGATACGGAAGTTATACTCTATTTGCTGTAACTATGGCGGTTCTGCTTGTCTAAACTGCATATTGTTTTTTATTTTGGTTTATGATATAATATAAATATGCAAAAATTGTCAGATCAAGCATAAAACCATATCTTTTTTATTCACAAGCATTACGGTCACGGCAAAAGGAGAAAAACAATGCTTATTTTACAATACTGCAAAACGCAGATAACTGCTCTGTTTATACTGGCGTATGTCGGAATACTGTATATCCGTGAGGGAAATCGGCTTAACAAGATCACAAGGAAATCAAACTGCTGCGCCTTATTCAGCGCAATGTACATAGTTGTTGAATTGGCAGTGCTTTTTGACGGCATCACCGCATTTACGATAAATTCCCCCGACCTTGTTCCATGGTCGGTAAATCTTCTTATGCATTTGGGAATGTTCGTTGGCTATGAGATCTTTGTTACTCTGTTATTCTGGTACTGGGTATATGTTACGGTCGGAATCCCGAAAAAGAAATGGATAAAAGCTGCCTGCATTCTCCCGAGCGCAGTTTCGGTTTTGCTAACGATAATCTTCCTGCCCGACCTTGAAGCTATACCTGGCATATATACAAATTATTCAATGGGAAATTCCGTTTATGTTTGCTTTGCCACGGTTGCGATATACTGTGCGCTTACATTTGCTGTCATTATCACAAAACACAGCTATATCCCGAAGAAAAAGCGCACCAGTCTATACGCTTCAATAGTAGTTATCGTCATCATTATGACAATACAGATCATATTCCCGGAATCCTTGGTGACCTGCATTGCAGCGGTAATGTCTACGCTGAGCATTTATATGAACATGGAAAATCCTTCTATACACGAGCTGGAGCATTATCACTATGAAATGGTAATGGGATTTGCGACACTTGTCGAAAACAAAGACGACAGCACGGGCGGTCATATCAGACGTTCTTCGGCTTATGCCAATATCATCGCAAAAAATCTCAGAAAGAATCCGAAATACAGAAATATTATCACAAGGGACTACATTAACAATCTTGACCAAGCCGCACCTATGCACGACATCGGAAAGATCGGTATTCCCGACGCGATACTGCAGAAGCCGGGCAAGCTCACCGACGAAGAATATGAAAAAATGAAAGAGCATCCCGTTATCGGCGGAAAAATTATCAAGGACACCTTCGGGCATCTTTATAACGGCGAATATGAAAATATGGCGTATCAGGTCGCAAGGTATCATCATGAAAAATGGAACGGCAAGGGCTATCCCGAGGGTCTGAGCGGAACGGACATTCCTCTCTGCGCGCGAATAATGGCTGTTGCGGACGTTTTTGACGCTGTTTCGGCAAAACGCTGTTACAGAGATGCTATGCCGCTTGAAGACTGCTACAATATCATAATGAAGGGCCGCGGCGAGGATTTTGACCCCGATATCGTTGATACATTTATGATGTGCAAAGACAAGGTCGAGGAGATCTATCACAGCAGCAACAACTTAACAAAGGAATAAGGCTGTGCATAGTTTTTTATGCAGAAAGAACATCGTAAACAAAATAGTGTTCATTTGCTATATCGTATCCATTTTGAATGCTGAAAGGAGAACGGCTATGAAACATAGTTCGTTATTAAAGAAAACAATATCTGCCGCTATCGCCTCTGCAATGCTCATTACAGCTTTGACTTTCCCAACAGAAGCGGCAGCTACGACAGAAACGGCAGAAAAAGCGGTAAAAACAATAAATGCAGGCTGGAATCTTGGAAACACCCTTGACAGCTGCGGAGAATGGATAGGACTTTATACCGACGGCAAACCTTCAAGCTATGAAACCGCATGGGGCAATCCCACGGCTTCAAAAAAGCTTATTACAACTGTAAAAAAATCAGGTTTCAACGCAGTAAGAGTTCCCGTGACCTGGGCTGAGCATATTGATGACAGCGGCAATATCGACAAGGAATGGCTTGACCGTGTGCAGGAAGTTGTTGACTATGTTCTGTCACAGGATATGTACTGCATCCTTAACGTTCACCACGATGCAGGCGCAGACGGCTGGCTTGAAGCGTCGGCGGATTGTTACAAAAATAATTCAAAGAAGTTTGCTGCATTGTGGAAAAACATCGCTCTGCGTTTCAGAGATTGTGACAGTAAGCTGATCTTTGAGGGCTTCAATGAGATGCTTGACAGCAATAACAGCTGGTCAGACGCAAAATCGGCTGATGCATATAAAGCGGTGAACGATTTTAATCAGCTTTTTGTTGATACGGTAAGAAAAACAGGCGGAAACAATGCTGAACGCAATCTTATGGTGCAGGTCTATTCGGGCAGCTGTACCGAGAAGGCTCTGGCAGGATTTGTGCTTCCGAAAGATACAGCAAAGAACCATCTGATAATCCAAACCCATAATTACGATCCCCAGGGATTTACCGCTTCTGACACAGAATGGACAAATATGACGGATAAATGGGGAACAGCTTCCGAAAAGTCATACTTTGACAAGCTGTTTACAAGGCTTGACAGTTTTGCCAAAAAGCAAGGCGCTCCTCTTGTCATAGGTGAATTAGGTGCAGATTACAAGGATAATGACAGTTCGCGAAAGCTTTATGCAGAATATTTTGTAAAAGCTGCAGCATATCACGGAATAAAATGCTTCTGGTGGGATACGGGCAAAATGGCGCTGTTTGACCGCGAGAAATGTACTGTGACCCACCCCGAAATTGTCAAGGCTCTTACGGAATATTCTACCACCGATAAATCAGCTGATAAAACAGACAAACTTCCCCCTCCCAAGGTTACTGCAAAAATAAACGGCAGTAAGATCACCTTGAAATGGAACAGCATTGAGGGCGCATATTGTTACAGAGTTTATGAATATAATACCGAAAAAGGAAAATATGTGAGGATAAAAACCGTAAAGAGTTCGTCCTGCACAATAAAAAAATCTGAAACGTCAAGCCGAAAGTTCATTGTCTGTGCTGTTTCCAAAATCGATGAAGGATATAAAAACGGTGAGCTTTCTAAAGCTGTAAAAGTGTGATTGAAATGGTGTTAGCGCTTATTCTGAGCTTTGAATAATATAACGAGCCTGTACGGTAAATAATTTCCGCACAGGCTCGTTTTTAATGAGCAATACCGGGCAGAACGCTCTACTCAATATTGCCTTATATTATTTGGTTTTTGCAAGATTTTCATAACCGTCAATAATTCCGTTGACAAGCGCATTTATATCGCCGTTTGTCGTTTCACGGCATATCGATACGCGGATCGCGCTGTCGGCAAGTCTGTCGGGAATGCCCATTGCCGTAAGCACGGAGCTGTGCGCTCCCTTTGAGCAGGCGGAACCGCTTGAAACATACACTCCCCTGCTTTCAAGGTGATGAAGCATTATCTCCGAGCGTATACCCTCGACCGAGAAGTTCAGAACATAGGGCGAGT
>CAMJES010000052.1 GCA_946404705.1 uncultured Ruminococcus sp.
CAAAAGCCGACTGGGTATGGTTCATGACTTGGCACACCGAATATATCACAGACCACAACGATACCAAAACTCTCAAAGAGATATACAACAGCAAGTATGTTATAACCCTTGACGAGCTGCCCGATTTGTATTAAAGTTTGATCATATCAGCTGCAGTAACGACCGTTTTTCACCGAAGCACTTACTTAATATCCGCTCTTTTTTCTGAAAGGGCGGATTTTTGTATGAATAATGTTGACAAACGAATTTGGATAAGTTATAATCAAGTAACCGAACAGTAACCTGTTGGTAAAGAGATGTGAAAATGAAAAAAAGTACAAAAGAAAAAATTTTGGAAGAATCGCTTGAACTGTTTTCGCAGAATGGATACAGCGGCACTTCAATGAGCGATATTGCGGATAAGGTCGGTATCACAAAAGCCGCGCTGTATAAGCATTTCTCGGGAAAGGAGCAGATCTTTGACGAGCTTCTGACTGTCGGCGAGGAACACTATGAAAACAATTTCGGATCGAAAACAAAGCTTTCCGTTATACCGAAGTCGGGCGAAGAGCTTGTGTCGCTCAGCATGAAGCAGATAGATTTTACTCTGCACGATGAAGATATCGTCAAATTCCGCAAGCTTTTCACGATAGAGCAGTTCCGTGATGAAAAAATTGCAAAGCTTGCAACAAAGCATTTTATAGAAATACCCGAAAATATGTATTCGCTGATATTTGAAAAGATGATGGAAAACGGTGCGTTAAAGCAGGACGACCCTAAGCTGCTCGCGGCAGAGTATATTGCTTCGGTCGCGCCGATGATAAATATGTGCGATCGTCAGCCCGAACGGGAAGAGGAGATAATACAGCGTATCAGTCAGCATTTTGAAAGATTTATATCGCTTTATGCGGTCAAACAGGAAAAATATAGGGAGGAAACAAAAATGGAAAAAACTATCTTTGAACTTGAACAGAAAATGTGGGAGGCTGCTTTGAACAAGGACGAAAACGCCTTTTTGCAGCTTGTTTCGGAAGATGCGGTAATGGTATGCGGCGGATTTCGCTGCAGCGGTGCGGAATATGCAGATCTTATCGGGGAGTTCGGTATAGCTTCCTTTGAGATGATGCGCTTTGAAGTGATTGCGGAAACAGATTCGCTCGTTCAGGTGCATTATGTCGTGAAAACCGTTGCAGACAGCGAAAAAAACGCCGACTTGGCAGGCTTGTTCCACATCACTTCAACGTGGAAAAAGCTGAATGAAAAATGGACGCTTATTTTCAATATGGATTCAAGGATAATCAATGCAGAATGACGAAAGGAACAGTACAATGATTAGAAAAATGCAAAAGCAGGATATTCCGTCCTGCGCGGAGATATTATGCGCTGTTTACAACAATGAATTGTGGCAATGCCGCTGGACTGCAGAAACTTCCTGCGCATATCTTGATGATTATTTTGACGCAAATAAATTTGTCGGCTTTGTTGTCGAGGAAAACGAAAAGCTGCTCGGCGCTATGTTCGCGCACGAAAAGATATGGTGGAACAACAGCGAGCTTTTTATTGACGAAATGTTCATCCTTCCCGAATATCAGCGGAAAGGCTATGGCAGTATGCTGATAAGCGCCGCTGAAGAATACGTTTCGGAGAAAAAACTCGCAGGCTTTACGCTTTCCACCAACAAATATGCTCCTGCTCCGATTTTTTACAGAAAGAACGGCTTTGTCGACTGCGAGCATATACTTTTTATGTGCAAGGAGATATAATGATACTCGAAACAGAAAGGCTTATCCTGCGCGAGCTTATATACGATGATTTTGCAGACCTTTATGATGTGCTGTCCGATTCCGATATAATGCAGCATTATCCTTACACCTTTGACGAAAACAGGGTGAGAAACTGGATAAAGCGAAATATCGAAAGATACCGCAATGACGGCTTCGGACTGTGGGCGGTCGTGCTGAAAGAAAACGGAAAAATGATAGGCGACTGCGGTATCACAATGCAGAATATAAACGGCGAAATGCTGCCCGAGATCGGTTATCATATTCACAGAAACTATCAGCGTAAAGGCTACGCCTCGGAAGCGGCTGCGGAATGTATAAAATACGCCTTTGAAAAGCTGGGTTTCGACAGGGTCTATTCCTATATGAAGTACACGAACATACCGTCTGCACGAACTGCGGAGAAAAACGGAATGAAGTTTATTATGGATTATCCCGACCCCGATAACAGAGTGACGAAAGTGTATTCCATCAGCAAAGAAGAATGGGAAAAACGATTAAAAGGGGAGTGACGAAATGGACAGATATTTAGAGATAAAAAAGCGGCTTATGGATATAGCTCAGATCGATGAAAAGCTCACCGCAGTCATTGCGATAGGCTCGTCGGTGAGAGCATATTCCGCCGCAGATGAATATTCCGATATAGACCTTATTATAAGCACATACGAAACGGAAAGTTGGCTTTACGGCGATATGCCGTCAAAGCTTGGGGAGATAATGATATCCTTTGTCGAGCCTACGCTGGGCGGCGGCTTCGAGCGCAGAATGCTTTATAACGGTTCGCTCGATGTTGACCTTATCGTTTTCACTTCCGAGCAGATGCAAAATGCGGTCAGGTCGGGCGCAGCAGCCGAGGTTATGAACAGAGGCTACTGCGTTATGTACGACAGTATGGGCATAACCAAGCTTATTGAAGAATACGTCAAACCCGATACGCGGCATATCACAATGACCGAAAGCGAGTTTGTCAATAGGGCGGAGGAATTTTGGTTCCATACCGTGTGGGCGGCGAAAAAGATACTCCGCGGCGAACTCTGGACAGCCAAAATGTGCATAGATGGCTATCTGAAAAATCATCTGCTCGTTATGATGGAGCTTGAACGCTATCTGACCGATAAGACCGATGTTTGGCATAACGGACGGTTCCTTGAAAAATGGGCAGGCGAAGAGAATGTGGAAATGCTCAAAGGCTGCTTTGCACATTACGACAGGGAGGATATGATAACTTCTCTTAAAAACACCGCAGATATTTTCAGCAAAAATGCTCGTTCAGCTGCGGAAAAGAGCGGATTTGCCTACCCGAAAAAAGCTGAAGATTACGCATATTCACTCCTTAAAGAATATTTTGCATAAAACGAAAAGCAGCACCGTTTTAGCTTTTGCTTGCGGTACTGCTTTTCGTTTTTTTAGGTTAACAGGAAATCAAATTAAAGGTATTTTACGAGTTCGCTTCTTACGCCGTCCATTCTTTCGTCTGCAAGACCGAAATCCATCTTCTTGTAGCTCCAAGCCGCACGGGAAATATCAAGCTTTTCAAAAGCGCTGTTTATAGCCTTGAACCATTTTACAACGTCTTGCGGCTCGGCATTTTCGATAACTCCGTATTCGCCGCAGTAGAGGACTGTGCCGTTTTTCTTTGCAGCTTCATAAGCGCGGGTGAACCTGCCTATGAAATATTCGGGAGTTACGGGCGGATCGCACTTGTCAAAGCCCATTCTGAACGATGTGTCCATTCCGTCCACCCAGTATGCACCCTGATGTGTGAAGTTCATCGGGTCATAGCAATGAAAATTGTATATCACCTTGTCATCGAACGGCGCTTCAAGGTCGGGAACAGCGTCGGGACTGTTCTGCCAGTAGCCGCCGACAAGAATAAAGGTGTCAGGAGCAAGCTTGCGTATACGTTCAATACAGCTTCGGATAAGTCTGTTCCAAATAGCGCTGTAGCTCTGCTCGGTGACTTCGTTCAAAAGCTCGAAAGCGATCGTGCCGTCACTTACCGCATAACGCTCTGCAATATGCTCCCAAAGCTTCATAAAACGCTCCTGAAGGTCGGAATTTTCAAAAAATCCCGATTCATTCTCGCCCTTGTCGAACGAGTATCCTGCAGTCTTGTGAAGGTCGATGATAATGTTAAGTCCTGCGCTTTTGCACCAGTTTACAGCATTGTCGATATAGGCAAAGCCGTCATCTTTGAAATTTCCGTTGTCATCTTCAAGAAGATTGTAATCAACAGGCAGACGGACATGATCCGTGTTCCATGCCGCGATAGTTTTGATATCCTCCTCGGAGATAAAGCTGTCGTAATGCTCTTTTGTGTGGCAGCATTGCGAAAGCCAGCCGCCGAGGTTAACACCCTTTTTGTAACCCTTGAATTCCATGATAAGTTTATCCTTTCGGTTTTATGACATTGCTTCGATCTTCTTGTTGAGGTCGTCAACAGTCTGCTGAGCAATTCCGTTTATAGATTCCTTTGTTACAGCCCAGTCGGTTCCGTTGAACGAAGCCTGCTTGATAGCGTCATCTATAGTAGCGGCAACCTGACCGTCTGTCGGAAGTCCCATATGTAAGCTTACAACAGGGTTTTCATCGGTCATTTCTCTTACCTTGTGCCACATTTCCATCATTTCATCAGTCCAGCCGTAGTCCTCACGGTACTGCTTTTCGGTAATCGCAAGCGCGCTTTCGTCCTGCTCTGCAATGAGTTTGCACTTGATGAATGCAGCAACGCCTTCGGGGTTCGGAGCGTCCTTGCAGAGAGCGTAAGCGTCCATATTTGCGGGGAGATAATACTTGTCAGCTTCGGGGTCTTTGGGCATAGGAACGAACATTATCTCACCCTGCTCGCCGAACTTGGAAAGATCGGCTTCCCAGAGCGCCCATGTTGCGCATGGCCAGAACAATGTCTTGCCCTCGCTTATTCTGTGCGGCTGTTCCGTCCAGTTGAATTCAGCCTTCGGAAGCGGAAGATCGTCCTTCTTGAGGTTGTACATAAAGTTTTCGGCACGTTCAACCTCGGCGCTTGCAATATTGTTTTTTACAAGACCGTTCTCCATGCTTATCGGAGCAACGCCCGTTGTAAGAATGAACTGTGTTTCAAAGTACCAACTGTCGTAAGCGAATTTGTCCTCTTCACGGTCGCAGTAATCAAGACACATCTTGCGGAATGTATCCCAGTTCCAGTTGCCCTCTTCGAGAAGCTCGGCAGGATCGTCAAGACCGTTTTCCTCGATAGTCTTTTTGTTGTATATCATTAAGCACTTTGAGTCGGTCGCAACAGGAGCGACATAATGCTTTCCGTTAAGAGTGTGAAGCTCGGCAACCTTTTTGCAGCCGTCCGACCAGAGGTCGCTGTCAAAATCAAGGTAATCGTCAAACGGTTCAAACATTCCGTCAAGCGCCTTGCTCGGGAATGTATCGTATTCCTGCGCACCGAAGAAGTCGGGAGAGGTTCCGCCGAGAACATTGGTAGAAAGAGTATCATAGCGGTCTTCCCAAGTCGTGGGTATCCATTCGACCTTTCCGCCGTATTTTGTTTCAAAAAGTTCAAGCGCAAACAATTTCGGCTTGCCGAGGTCGGGGTTGATGTCATAGGTAGCAAGCCACTTGATAGTACCGTTTTCAAGCTTTTCGTCTTCGCCGATGTCGACCTCCGCAACAGCTGCCTTGTCCTCTTCGTCAAGCTCTTTCGGAGCAGTTGTTACAGCAGGTTCGGACGAACCCGAGTTTCCGCAGGCGGTCATTGAGCCGATAAGTGCGAGTGCTGCCGTAAAAGCAAGAATTCTTTTCATTTTTTTCATAGTATTCTTCTCCTTTAAAAAATTTTTTTGGAGTTCCGATTTATTGTATCTATAATTTAACATATATTCGAAGAAGAAAATATCAATATTTTGCTTTTTATATCAAAATGTTGTTGCAATTTTTCGAAATGTATTGTATAATCAAATCATCGGGGTGATAAAATGTCAAAATCGGAAAAAGAACTTGCATATAAAGCGTTTCTGAATAGGGAATACGAGTTTCGGCATTCACCGTATGAACAGGAGTTCGAGTTTTACGATTGCGTAAAAAGCGGAGATGTCGGCACGGTAGCAAAACTGATGACGCCGCTCGGCAGCAGCGGCTCGGGAGTGCTTTCCGAAGATCCTCTTCGAAATTTGAAGTATCATTTTGTTGTTACCATTGCTTTGATAACGCGATTTTGCGTCGAGGGCGGAATGGAAATGGAAACCGCATATACCCTCAGCGACCTTTATATAATGAAAGCGGATAAATGCGGCAGCGAACAAGAGCTTCGTGAGCTTCACAGAGAAGCCGTACTCGAATTTACACGGCTTATGAACAAGCTTTCATACGGCAATGTCTATTCAAAGCCCGTGATAATGACAATGGACTATATCTATGACAATCTCCACTCCAAGATCTCCGAAACGGATATCGCAGATTATGTTTCGCTCAGTCCGTCCTATATCTCACGCCTTTTCAAAAAAGAGGTCGGAGTTACAATAAGCGCCTATATCTCCATAAAACGCGTTGAAACGGCGCAGAATATGCTCAAATATTCCGATTTTTCGCCATCGGATATAGGAAACTACCTTGCGTTCACTTCGCACAGCCACTTTATCAGCGTTTTCAGAAAATATACCGGAATGACCCCGAACGAATTCAGAAAAAGATACTACCGCGACAACTGGGACGAAAAAAACGTAAAACGGAAATGACGCCCGAAACTGATATATGAAAGGAAGAGTAAAAATGAACTATACCGTAAAAGAAATGCCCTGTAAAAACAGCGGAAAAACCATATTCGGCGAGCTTTATCTCCCTGCGGAATGCAGCGGCAGACCTCCGTCTGTGATACTCTGCCACGGCTATAATTCCTCTTATTCCCACGTTATTGATTTGGCACAGATTCTTTCCGCAAACGGCTTTGCCGCATACTGCTTTGACTTCTGCGGCGGTTCTTCCATATCAAAAAGCGAGGGCAAAACGACCGAAATGAGCATTGAAACGGAAATATCCGACCTAAAAGCCGTTATCGCAATGATATCCGAATGTGACTTTGCAGATACGGAAAGAA
Source organism: uncultured Ruminococcus sp. (assembly GCA_946404705.1). Classification (GTDB taxonomy): domain Bacteria; phylum Bacillota; class Clostridia; order Oscillospirales; family Ruminococcaceae; genus UMGS363. The sequence continues at coordinate 6,841 of CAMJES010000052.1, forward strand.
TTTATCTCTACGGCGAAAGTCAGGGCGGCTTTGTTTCCGCTCTCACCGCAGCGCAGATGACCGACAGTATCGCAGGTATGGCGCTGCTCTATCCTGCATTCTGCATACCCCATAACTGGGCGGATAAGAAGCAGGATAAAAACACCGCTCCGTTTGATTTTATGGGAATGCAGCTTTCGCAGGCGTTTATAGACGGTCTGCCCGAATATAACGTGTTTGAGGCCGTGAGCGCGTTTATGAAGCCCGTGATGATCTTCCACGGCGACAGCGATAAGCTTGTCGATCTATCCTATTCCGAAAGGCTCTGCCGTACGTTTGTCGATTGTCGGCTTAAATGCTTTGAAAACGAGGGACACGGCTTTTCTCCGAAAGCAAGAAAGCTTATGCGTGAATATGCTCTGGAGTTTTTTTCAGAGCTTGCGTTCTGAAAACATATTTATACAAAAATACGCCATTCCCCGATGTGGAGAACGGCGTGAATTCTTTTTATTAATTCTTTCTTGGAGAGTTTTCCTCCAGCCAGCGCACAGCACAATGAGCAAGTCCTGCCGCTCCGATAGGCAGAACGTCCTCGTTGAACCTTACCTTAGGATTATGTGCGGAATGATCGCCCCTCTCGTCCTCAAATCCTGCCGAAAGATACATAAACGCCGACGGAACAGCCGCCGCAATGACTGCGAAATCCTCCGACGCATTTGCTTTCATATTGGGATAAGGCTTCGCAATGCCGAGTTCGTTCATATATCCTGCCATTTTCTCGGTGAAATCACGGTCGCAAACAAGCGGCGGAACATCCGAAAGCTTTGTGATCTCCGCTTTTCCTCCGTATAATGCAGCGGTTTTTTCTGCCGTTTCGGCTATCCTTGCGGAAAGCTTGTCCTTCTGACCCTTGTCGTTCGTGCGGAGAGTTCCCTCCATAAAAGCAGTATCGGGGATAATGTTCGCAGCGTTTCCGCCGTGAAGCTGACCTATCGTAAGAACACAAACCTTTTCGGGGTCGGCTTCGCGCGCAATAAGCGCCTCAAGCGCAATATAGGTCTGCGCGGCAATGTTCAAAGGGTCAACGGAAAGGTTGGGATAAGCTCCGTGACCGCCCTTGCCCTTTATGTCGATGCGGAAACCGTCCACCGAGTTCATCATAACGCCGCCTGCATTGTACATGAACAGCCCCGGCAGCATCTTTCCCGGAGCAACATGGAACGCAAGTGCAGCGTCAACATGAGGGTTTTCAAGTATGCCGTTTGCGATCATGTCACGGCTGCCCTCAAAGGTTTCTTCCGCAGGCTGAAACATTAGCTTTACCGTGCCTTTGAGTTCAGCTTCGGCACTTTTTAAAAGCTTTGCCGCACTAAGCAGCATAGCCGCATGGAAATCGTGACCGCAGGCGTGAGCGTGACCACTTGTGCAGGCGAAGCTTTCTCCGCTCAATTCTTCCATCGGCAGCGCATCCATATCAGCGCGAAGCAGCAGAACGGGCGAGCCTTTGCCGAGCAGCGCAGTAACGCCGTGACCGCATTTTTTCGGGGAAAGACCGTATTCCGTCAGCTTTTTCATAACATATTCCTGAGCAAGCGGCATCTCCAGTCCAACCTCGGCAGTCTTGTGGAAATATCTGCGGTTTTCCACCGATTCGTCATTGATTTTCTTTGCTTCGTTGTAAAAATCCATTTTTAAGGCTCCTTTTTGCAATTTTATATAGTATATGTGTTTTTTCGTGTATAACTCTGTATTTTATTCGGTTTCAAGCACTTCACTGCCTATTTCCATTATCTTATCATCAATAACTGCGAAAACAACATTGAGCGTGTAGTCGGAGTATTCGTTTTGGAACGTTTTGACAGCCTTGACAGCAACTTCCCAAGCCTCACGCAAAGGATAACCGTAGATACCTGCCGAAATAAGAGGAAATCCTATCGAATGACAGCCGTTTTCAAGAGCAAGCTTCATAGAATTGCTGTAAGCGGAGAAAAGCTTTTCTTTTTCACCGCTTTTTCCGCCGTTCCATATTGGGCCGACAGCGTGAATGATGTAACGTGCTTTAAGCTTGAAACCCGAAGTGATAACAGCACTTCCCGTAGGACAATGAGCTATCTTTTCGCAAGCTTCCGTAAGCTCACGGCTTCCTGCCGCAGAGAATATCGCTCCGCATACACCGCCGCCCTCGGCAAGATGTGAATTCGCCGCATTTACAATGCAGTCTGTGTCAAGTAAAGTAATTCCGATTTTGCGAATTTCAATTTTGCTCATACTGTGACCGTCCCTTTCCGAATTCCGTGATTTTTTTCATCATAATTATACCATATATATGCAGCAAATTCAATATGCGATTTTGGGGGAGTGGTATTTTAACGGGTGAATTATTTATTTAATGAACAAGACATTGTAGGGGATGGGTTTCCTACAATAAAAATACCTTGTTTTTTGTCCTAAACCCTTGAAAATGCTCTAAAAATGTTGTATAATAAATCTGAATATACGATAATTAAGCTTTTTGATATATAAGGAGAGTTACTTTGAAGAGAATAAAAATGCGAATACTCGGTGCAGCGCTTGCTTTGGTGTTTGCAATGACTGTCGGCTGCGACTTTTCCGCAGCTTTGGGCGGCTTTAATGCCTTTGCCGAGGATAACGAGGATTTGGTTGTCATCGCTCCGCAGGAGGATATAAACCGCGATGAAGACCTGCCTGCGTTTGAAGAACCGATATATACCGCAATGTTCAGCTTCCCTGCGGAACTCCGCGGCGTTTACATAACCCCAACCGTTGATTATGCGGCAGAGGACAGCACCGAACCTGTCGCAGACGAGGTCGAAACCTTGCTTGACAGCGCAGAGGAGAACCGCCTTAACGCAGTTATCATCAATACAGACTGTGAAGGCGAAATGCTTTACAACTGTGACCTTAACGAAACTGTCGGCGAGGATGTTATCACAGCGCTTGCTGACGGCGCGCGCGACAGAGGACTATATGTCTATATGAATTTCAGCATAAACGCAGTCCTCGGTTCGCTCGATGATATGACCCTTCAGGAGAAGATCGACTTTTTGGCACTAAGGGTTCATACCTTTACAGTTAAATATCCCGTTGACGGCATTATTCTTGACGGATATTACTCTACAAAGACCAATTTCAGCCTTTATGATTATATGGAAAACAGATCGGAAGAGCACACGTCTGAACTCCAGTCACCGGCTATGATAT
>CAMJES010000053.1 GCA_946404705.1 uncultured Ruminococcus sp.
GGGAAAACACAATTGTCGTTTCCCGTGCATAGCTTTTAATACGATGTCGGGTCAAAACGCTCGGCGCTTCGCTTCTCGCGTTTTATCCCCGAGGAGAGTTTGTTTCAGGAAAATAGAATAAGCGCAATTCAATTTTTAAGGTTCAACGAGTTTTGATGTTCATTTTCCGTTTTAGCCTTTGATTGAATTGCGCTTTTTTAGCTGTTAGTTGTTGTGCTATTGCTGCAAATGTTGCGCTAAAGTTTAGGGTGTTTCGCTTCTGCGGAAGCGACAAGGTGGCGCTGCCCCCTTGACCCCTGCCACCTTTGAAAAGGTGGACGAAACTTTTTGTCCGCTTCGCGGTTTTAACGGCAAATGTTTGCGTTACAATAATTACGCATTTGGTGAACTTCACATCAATATATTATACAGTTAGTTATATTCACGCAAACTAAACCAAAAGTAAAGGTTACAATACATTTACAATTTTGAAACCGCTTTCGGAAAAGGAAGAGGCAAAATGTCGGGAAATGGCTTAAAACCTTGGCAAAACGGCTGTTTTCCATTTTGTAAACCGTTTTTTTCGGCAAAAATATGTTTATTGACTTTTTCCGAAAAATATAGTATAATTTCTTTAGCATCCGTCCTTGTCGGATAGGAGATTTTTGCCGTTTGGCGGCGGTTCCTTTCTCGGCGGACGGAATTCCGGATACGGTCGGTCGGAGCAGGTATGCTTTCGCCGACTTAACAAGCATTTTTTCTCAGGAAAGGAAGTCGGTTATGGATTCTGACGGGTTTGCGGGGAGTATTATTATCCTTGCGCTGCTGATTTTTGTTAAAACTTTTCTCGCGGTCTGCGAGGCGGCGGTCATTGAGGTCGCTGATTCGCGAATCAAAACATTCGAAAACGGTAACACGGCTCAAAAGCGGCTGTTTTCTTTGATGAAAGATCCCGTTAAGCTTACTCAGACGCTGGCGGTCGGCAGGAATTCTTTGTCGCCCGTTATATGCGTTGTTTCGGCTGCGGCTTTCGGCGGCGCTCTTGCAAAAGCGATCTCAAACGTGCTTTTTTATCCGTATGCGGTTTCGTATGTTCTGTCGGCGGCGGTCATTCTGCTTATTGACGCGGCGGTGATCCTTGCGGTATGCTGCGGTCTGCCGAGGCGCATTGTGAAGAAGAAAACTGCGGAGGATATTGCGCTTCGCTATTCGGCGGCGATCAAATTCTTTGCGGTGATACTGACGCCGCTCTCTTCCGTTTCTGCGGCAATTATCCGTGCTGTAAGCGGAGCTTCGGAGGGCGCTGAGGAAGTCACCGAGGAAGAGATACTTATGATGGTCGACGCAGGAAACGTTGAAGAGTCGCAGAGGGAAATGATAAGCAACGTTTTCGGTTTTGACGACAAGAACGTTTCCGATGTTATGACGCACAGGACTGACATTGTTGCTGTTGAAACAACGGCAGGCATTTCCGAGATAGTCAATGCTTCGATAAGCAGCGGTTTTTCGAGAATACCTGTTTACGAGGACAGCATTGACCATATTGCAGGCGTTATAAGCGTTAAGGATCTGCTTTGCATGATAGGTTCGGACGCTGCGCAAAGCACGTTGGCAAAGGATCTTATGAGGGATGTTTTTTACGTTCCCGAGGCTATGCACTGCAGCGAGCTTTTCAAGCATTTCTCGCAGAAAAAGATAGTTATGGCTATCGTTGTTGACGAATACGGCGGAACTGCCGGCATCGTTACAATGGAGGATCTTGTCGAAACCATTGTCGGCGATATCAGGGACGAATACGACAATGAGGAAGAGGACATCAAGCAGATATCCGATGACACCTACACCATCAGCGGAAACGCTTCGCCCGAGGATATCTTTGACACGCTCGGTCTTACGCTTCCCGAGGACAGCGATTCCGACACGATGAGCGGTTTTGTCATAAGCCTGCTCGGACATATTCCCGAGGAAAACGAACACGCTTCTGTCAGATACGGAAATGTGCTTTTTACCGTTCTTGTTACAGAGGATATGTGGATATCAAAGCTTAAAGCGGAAATAATTCATGACGAAAACTCCGTGGGAGAAGATCATGATGATGAAAATAATAACGAAAAGGAGAAGATCAATGAAGATGAACACTAAGAAAACGATAAGTGCGGTGCTGGCTCTTATTATGTCTGCGGCAGTTCTGACGACGGGCTGCGGCAAGGCTGAGGATAACTCTGCCGATACTTCGCTTGTCACATCCTTTACCGAGTTTTCGGCAGAGGAAACATTTATAAGCGGCGACTTTACAAAGGCTGAGCTTGAAGCGTCCAAGACTTGGAACGAAACTCAGATAAATGAAACAATGTACACCACTCAGGCCTGCTATTCCCGTACTGTTCCGCAGGCGGGCGCAGAAACCGTTTCAAAATACACAAAGGGTACAAAGGTAACGGTCGTTGCTGCTACCGATACGGGCTATTACAAGCTCAAGGACGGTTCGTTCATCCATTCCAGCTTCCTCAGCGACACCAAGCCGGGTACTGTTACTACGACAGACGAGGATTATGAGGAGATCTTTGACGACGAAGAGCCTGCAGAAACAACCAAGAAGTCTTCCACTACTACCAAGAAAGCTTCCACTACCACAAAGAAGTCTTCCACAACTACTTCCAACAAGACAACTACCAAGAAGACGACTACTGCAACAACAAAGTCAAGCTCCTCTTCTTCAAGTTCGGTAACATACAATGTTGACTACAAGACAAAGTATGTTTACAAGCAGCTTCCGACAGCAGAAAAGAAGCTTTACAGCAACATTGTTGAAGCGGCAAAGAAATTTAATTCAAAGGTAGCTGTTCCCGATGGCCTCACAATAAATCAGGTCACAAAGACTTATGTAAATGTTATCAATCAGGAGCCACAGCTTTTCTGGCTCCCCCGTGCGATCCCTGCAAATATCAACGGCGTTATGAATATCAAATACGTTTATACCGAAGCCGAGGTCGCAGAGATCCAGCCGAAGCTTGACAAGAACGTAAAGACCATTATGAACGCTGTGAACCAGTACAAGTCTACTGTAAACAAGATCAAGGTCATCTATGACTGGGTAATTTTGAACAATAATTTCAGCACATCCAACAGCGAGGACACCTGTTCCGTTAGAAACGGTCTTGCAAAGGGTGCGGATCTTCAATGCGCAGGTTATGCAAGAACAATGCAGTATCTTTTCGATATTGCAGGCATTGACAGCGTTGTTATCATCGGCAAGAACCCCGAGGGAACTACTCACGCTTGGAACAAGGTTTACTGCGATAACAGCTACTACAACATAGACGCAACTTGGGGCGATCCTATGAACAAGCCCAGCGAAGACTACATAAGATACAACTACTTCCTTGTTCCCGATTCATGGATAAAGAACGATCACTTGAATCCCAACACATTCTTCAAGAGCAACGGTTCGACCATAAAGCTTTTTGACGAGCCTGTATGCACAAAGACCAGCGCAAACTACTACAAGGTATTTAAAAAGGAATTCAGCTCCTATAAGGACGCTATGGCAGGAATGAAGGCTGAGATCGACTCCGCTGTAAAGGCAGGACGCATTGCAATGACTATCCGTGTTACCGACAAGGATATTTGGGATAAGATGAATTCGAAGGACGCTTTCCGTGAGCTTCAGAACTATGCAAAGTCAAAGAGTTCGAAGGTAAAGAAGCTCAGCCAGCTTACCAAAAACAATGACGGCATACTTGTAATCCAATATGATATAACATATAATTAATGGGGTTTCTCCCAAAACCGATTTACGGGCGGAAGTTTCTTTTCTGCCCGTAAAGATTTTAGATGAAAAAAGAAAGGATATCAGAATCATGAAAAAGAAAAATCTGAAAGTGATCTCCGCCGTTCTGGCTATGATCACAGCCTTGACAATGGTTGCTTCGGGCTGCGGAAACAACGCGGAGGATCAGGAAGAGTTCGTTACCAACGTTATAACTCAGGCAGGAGAGGAAACCGAAGCTCAGAATACGACTTCAACCGCTGCACAGAACGAAGAGCCTATTACCGAAACTATTCGCGATGAAAACGGAAACGTTGTTACCGACGCTGCCGGAGAGCCTGTCACACAGCAGGTCGTTACTGCTGCACCGGACGATCAGGGCGGCGAGAACATCTTTGAGAGCATGACTACAAAGCCTGCTCCTGTTGTTGATACATCGGTCGATAGCAGCACAAGATATGTTTACAACACGCTGACCGATGACGAAAAGGCTCTTTATGACGCTATTGTCGGCGCGGCTTCCAATATGTCCACAAGAATTTTCGGCACACAAAATCTCAGCAGCTCAGAATGGACAAAGGTTTTCGGTATTGTTTACAATCAGGAACCCCAGCTTTTCTGGCTCAACAGCAAATCTGTCGTAGGCAGACTTTATTATAACGAGATCGATACTGACAAGATCAATTCAATGCAGAAAGAGATAGACGCAACAGTAAACACAATTCTTAAAGAAGCAAACAGCAAGTCATCGACTTTCGACAAGCTTCTTGTTTTCCACGATTATCTTGTGCTTAACTCCACTTTTGAAAAGAGCGATGAGGCAGGCAACTATAACCAGACTATCTACAACGCTTTCTCGGGCGGCACTTCAAAGCAGGGCAATATCCAATGCGCAGGTTATGCAAAGGCTATGCAGTATCTTTGCGACAAGGCAGGTATTGACTGCATGGTCATCACAGGAACAAACGAAAAGGGTACAACTCATGCATGGAACAAGGTAAAGGTCGAAGGCGAATGGTATAACCTTGACGCCACATGGGACGATCCTATCCTCAGCACTCCTATCACAAACTATCTGCGTTACAACTACTTCCTTGTTCCCGATTCGTGGATCAATGAAAAAACACACTTCAATATCAATACGGTTAAGCTTAGCAACGGCGAAAAGGTCAAGTATTATGATCCCCCGAAAGCTTCTTCGGACGCTCAGAACTATTTTGTAAAGAACGGTTTTGTTTACAATGACCACGATTCCGCAGACAAGGCGCTTAAAGCAGAGCTTGACAAGGCTGTTTCCGAAGGAAAGGTCGTTGCACATATCATGGTAGGCTCGGACTCGCTCTATAACGAGATCAAGGGCGAACTCAAGGACTATCAGGAATACATAAAGGGCAAGAATTCCAAGGTCACAAAGCTTACGGAAAGCTGCAATCCCAGTATGCGTCTTATCCAAGTTAAAATTGTATATTGATCTGCGATGAAGAACAGATTTTTTTCGGCTTTTGCACTTGCGGCGGCAGTTTTGATGCTGCTGCCGTCCTGCAGCGCCGTTGACGAGAGCGTTTATGTTCCGAAAGACAGTCAGAGTGACTTTGCGGCTTCGGAACAGCTCGATTATGTCTTTTATACCCTTAATAATAAGGAAAAGGAAACCTACTCCGATATGATCGGGGCGGTCAACCGCCGTGAGAATGAATTCCCGTTCCCCGAGGGCTTCGGGAGCGATGAGATGCGCAAGCTTTTCACGCTTCTTTATACGCAGCAGGAGCGCATTTTCTGGCTTGACAGCAGGTTTTACTGCGATGAAGAACAGCGCAGCCTTTATTTCATGTACCGCTATGACGAAGAACGGACTGACAGTATGCGTGTTGCGCTCGACCTTGAAGTCGGCAGGATAATTGCAGGCTTTGAGCAGGGAGCAGGTGACTATGAAAAGCTGCTTGCGATGCATGACGCAGTTGTGCTTTCCTGCAATTTTTCCAAGGAAGGTGAGTATGCTTCAACTGCTTACGGAGCGCTTGTTGACGGCTCGGCGATGTGCGAGGGATATGCATTTGCGTTTTCCTATCTCTGCACAGCGGCAGGCATAGAAAACTATGTTGTCAGCGGAACAAACGCCGAGGGCGAGGCTCATCTCTGGAACAAGGTCGTTTGTGACGGAGAATGGTTCAATGTTGACTGCACATGGGACGATCCTATCCTTAAAAATAAAAACGAAAAGTATCTGCGGCATGATTATTTTCTTGTTTCGGACGAAGAGATAAACGGGGTGACCCATTTCCCCGATACAAGCTTTCTTCCTTCGGTACCCTGCACCGACAGAAATGGAAATTATTTTATCAGAAGCGGACTTTATTTTGATAATGCTGCGGACGGACTTGAACGTCTTTCCTCTTCGATAAAAGCTGCTGCTGTCAGCAAAAGCGGCGAGGCGGAGATACGCTTTGCGAATGAAGAGGCTTTCAATGAGGCGTCTGCATACCTTTTCGACGAACAGGGTTTGAAAGAGATCATCGAGGAACTCAACGCAAATGATGGGCTGAAGATAAGTTCGGCTCATCATACCGCTAACAGCAGCCTTTATGTGATCCATATCTCACTTATTTTTGAATAGCGTCTTATGTCAATTTTGGAAGGATTGTAATTTTGATGAATAAAAATAAAATGACCGTGTTGATCGCAGCATTGCTTGCATCGGCTCTTCTGCTTTCAGGATGCAGAAACGGCAGCGAGGCTGACTGGGAGGATACTCTTCCCTCAGCCGTGACAACAACGTCGGAAAAGGGCGTAACCGTTATTGAGGCGGAAACCAATCCGCCGATCTCGATATCCGTTCCCGAAACAACGACAACGACCGAGCGCAGCACCGAGCTTGCGACAACTACCGAAACGCCTAAGCTGACAACTTCCGCAGCGACTTCTTCTTCGGCGGCTTCTTCCTCAACAACGGTATCGTCAGCCGAAACCACCGTTCCGACAACGGCTTCCGCGCAGACGACCGTATCTACAACAACATCGGAATCTCAACTTACGAAAACGTCATCGGTCACGACCGAGGTCACTACGACCGTCGAAACGGTCAAGCGCGAGGACGGGGAGTATGTCTTTGTCAAGGGCGAACCGATAAAGCGCGCATATCCTTACTATACGCTGGACGGCAACAAAAAAGCGGCTTATGATACGATAGTCGACGCGATAAAATCACATTCGGGAAGATTGCGTTTCCCCGATGATGTTATTATCAACGGCGAAGAATATGTCGAACTTTATCAGCTTATATACGATTTTGAATACAGCATTTTCGATCTTGACGTCAATATCAGATATACCAGCAGCGCGACAAAGGGAAATGTTGTATCGGCAGAACCCTCCTATCTTTATACTGCGGAGCAGGTAGATGATATGCAGAAAAAGATAGACGATGCGGCGGATAAGATAATCGCTGAGCTTAAAGACGGAATGTCGGAATATGAGATAGTAAAGTTCTTTTATGACAAGCTTGCTTCCGAGGTCGAATATAACGAAAAAGCGGAAAATCTCCGTGATATTTACGGCGCGCTCGTTGACAAATCGACCGTTTGCGGCGGATATGCAAAGGCTTTTTCCTATCTCTGCTCAAAAATAGGCATTGAAAGCATTACAATTACAGGCGATTTCAACGAAACTCCGCATATGTGGAATATGGTAAAGATAAACGGCGAATGGTATCATATAGATGTTACATCGGGCAATGCAATGAACAGCGAGTTCCCTTATATCAGATATGATTATTTCTGCGTTACCGATGATGTGATAAAGAAATATCACACTATTTACGATCAGCCGTTTGATTATCCGAAGGCAACATCGGAAAAATACAATTACTATCTCTACAACGGACTTGTTGCAGAGGACGTTCAGAGTGCAGCGACTCTTATTGCGGATGAGATCATCAAGGCTTCGGAAACACGCACAAACGCGGTTCAGTTCGTATGCAAGGATGACGCGGCTTACAACGATATCGTATATTATCTGTTTGACCCGAGCCAGCGCCACGCGTTGGATATTTACGAAAACACTTATGATTCTGCAAAGAATAAATATAATCTGGAATCTATTCAGTACCATAACGATCCCCAGACAAGAGTTATAAAGCTTTTCTTGCAATATACCTGATAAAGGAACAGCCGGTCGATACGTTTTGCCGTTTTTCAAAACGGCAAAATTAATCAGCAGTTCCCGATCGGGCTTTGAAAGGCTTTGGAGGTATTTGATTTGCAAAGACTTATACCGCACCGCCGTAAAGCCGCTGCGATCGCGGCGGTAATGACGGCGACAATTGCTCTGTCCTCCTGCAGTTCGGAACCGGACGCCGCGGAGGATATGACCTTTAACGGAAGCTATCATATGATCGAGGGCGGAACATCGGTGCTTATCGAAGATACGCCGATAGAGATCCGTGACAGTCTGATCTATTTCCCCGAGGATATGGAAACGCTGTATGGACAGGTTTCTCTTTCCGCTGAGGAAAAGGAAATATATGATATGCTTGTAAAGGCTATCGGCGATGAAGAAGCGGCTGTTCCAATGGTCGCAGACGGAGAGGTATATACAAAGATACTTAACCTTATCGGCATCGAGCAGATGGGCTTTGGTCATGTTTCCAGCAGAAAGGTCGGCGCATTCGATACGGAAACACAGCACTTTCCGGTCGAGTTCACATATCGTTTTTCCTGCGAGGAAATGAGCAATATGAACAGGGCTGCCGAAGCCGCAGCGAATGAGATAATGAACGGAGTTACTTCCGGAATGAGCGTATATGATACGCTGAAATATTTTCACGACTATCTTATCACCCATTGCGAAAGCGATCCCGAGGATATCTATGCAAATACGATCTATGGCGCGCTCGTCAGGGGCAAGGCGCTTTGCGAGGGCTATGCAAAAAGCTTTTCCTATCTTTGCAATAAGGCAGGGATAGAGAATATCATCGTAACAGGCTCGACCGATACCGCGCATATGTGGAATATGGTCAAGATAGACGGAAACTGGTACCATGTAGATGTTACATGGGATAAACCGGACGGTTTGATCGCCGAGATGCACCCCGATATGGTGTTGTATCAGTATTTTCTTGTTACCGATTCGGTTATTGAGAACAACCATACGATATGGACGATAACCTCACCGCCGCCGAAAGCATACGGCACAAAGGAAAACTACTTCATCAAGGAAGGCTTTTATATTGACAGCGAGGATAAGGTAGAGAAGAGCATTGAAAATGCGATCCGCAATGCAATAGCCGACGGGAAGCATACAGCCTCGGTAAAGTTCAGCACAAATAATATGCTGCTTTCGACCATTCACCGTATGACAGACAGCGCAGAGGGCGAAGGGGAGTATCTCAAAGAGCAGATTGAAAAAATCTGTATGGATTTCAATATAAAACTGAACGTAAGCTGGACGGACTATTATTCATCGTACAGAATACTTGTGTTTGTTATTGATTACTGAATTTAATTTGGAATTATTGCAGCGTTAAAATCTGCCGTTAAAACCGCGAAGCGGACGAAAAGTTTCGTCCGCTTCGCGGTTTTTGATACTTTACATATTCTTTAAAATATAATCCGCAAGCTTATTCGGTGTGATTTTGGACTTTTCAAGCAGTTCGTTCGGGTCAAATCTGTCATAGAACGCTTTCTCTATACCGAAATTCTTCACCTTTACGCCCGAATCGCCGAGGTATGCTGCAACCTTTCCGCCGAAGCCGCCTTCAAGTGAGCCGTCTTCAAGTGTGATGACAAGCTTATGATTTGCTTTTAACTCGTCAAGGAGCGCCTTATCCACGCCACTCGCAAAACGTGCGTTGACAAGAGTTGCGTTTACGCCTTTCTCGGCAAGTATTTCGGCAGTTTTCTCACCTATCTGATAGAAGTCGCCGAGCGCGATAATTGCCGCTTCTTTGCCGTTTTGTGTTACCTCGGATTTATTGAGAGTGCTGTAATCTTTCGGGAACTTTCTGCCCGAATGGATAACGCCGTTGCACGGTACGCGAATTGCAACGGGGTGTTCGTTCTGCTCTATCGCCCAATCGAGCATAGCGAAATACTCCTCGGCGCAGGTGGGTGCGAGATAGACAAGCTCGGGGATATTCGATATCATCGGGATATCGTAAAGTCCGAAGATCGGAAGAGCACACGTCTGAACTGCAGTCACCGGCTATGATATCTC
>CAMJES010000054.1 GCA_946404705.1 uncultured Ruminococcus sp.
GACCACCGAGATCTACACTCTTTCCCTACACGACGCTCTTCCGATCTTAAAAGATATAGCAAGGATATACTTGACCATGTATTTTACATCATAAAAGCCGCTTGTGTTTGCCGATTCGGACGCTACCTGAATGGTGTGAAGCTCAGGCTTTTTGCGAAGCAGGAAGTTGAAAAATGATGTGAATGTAACCAGTCCCAGACCGCCGATCTGGATCATAAGCAGGATAATTATCTGACCCACTATGCTCCAATAGCTGCCCGTGTCCTCGATAACAAGACCCGTCACGCAGGTTGCGGAGGTTGCCGTAAAAAAGGCGGTGAGCGGATTTGTGAATTTATGCTCTGCCGATGAGAACGGCATTGTCAGCAGGAACGCTCCGATAATAATGATAGCAAGAAAGCTTATGGAGATGACCGCCGCAGGATTGAGCTGTTTATTTTTTTGTTTAAGCTGCTGCATAAACTTGACCTCGGTTCGAATATATATCAAAAACTGCGACCTTATGCCGTCTTTTGCTCGGCGGCATATCCTTAATTAAAATCGCATTAACTATAATAGTATACCACATTTATACGAAATAAGCAACAGGTATTTCTATTTTTGGCTAAAATATATCTATACAGCGTAAAATACGGAGAAAAAAGCAGTATTTAATACAAAACCAAATGTAAAATTTGCAAAAAAACAGCCATTGCCGAACATTTGGCAATGGCTGGCGCTATTCTATTTGCCGATAGGAGCAGGTTCAAGCTCGGATTCGGTCTGTGTTTCTTCGGCAACGGAAGGTTCGGGCAGGGCGGCAGGCTTTTCGGACGGAGCTTTTATGCCCTTTTTGAACGATTTAAGCTTCTTTTTAAGCTTTATCTCCAGCTTTTTTGCAAAGCGGTTGGAATAGTATTTCTGCTTTAAAGCCTCCATTGATTCGGAGTGCGTTACCGAGCGGATATTCGGGAACGCTTTGAGAAAACGCTCGGTCTGTTTATCCTTGATAACAAGGAGCTTTTCGTATTTTTCAAGAATTTCGTTGGTTTCGGTCGCAAGCTTTTCGCCTATCTTGATAGAGCCTTTGAGCATGAGAGCGGAGATGTCATCTATCTGTTTAAGACGTTTATTGAGGTTTGCAACGGCGCAGAGCGAAGCTGTAAGGTCGAGTGCGATAAGTACACCCATTACCGCAATAAAAATAATGCCGAAGCGGAACGGTATGCGGATCGTGGCAGCCTCAACAAGCGGCTGAACAACTTTTATTACAAAAACGCAGCCGAGACCCCATAAAATCGAGACCTTCGGGCAGATATAACCCCTGTAATTGAACCTCTCGTGCGAATAATCCCACCAGCGCGTGTTGAAAAGCTTTTCCATTCCAAGACCAACAACAAGTTCAAGCGTTGTACACAGGACGAGCGATATCACAAACAGCAGGAGCGGCTTATCGGCGATAGGACGGGAGAAAACCGCAATTATCAGCACACCGAAGCCGTATATCGGACAGATAGGCATATTCAAAAAGCCGCGGTTCTGATATTCGCCTGTTTCGATAGTCATATAGCAGACCTCAATGCACCAGCCTATGAACGACCAAAAACAGAACATCAGAGCCATTTGATAAAGGCTGTAACCAATAAATGGAATAATAGTCATAAAATTTTACCCTCTTTTTGTCATTTCTTTAATGTTGGAAGTTGTTGAAAAATTAACACGATGAGCCGTTGACGCGGCGCGGCGGCATATACAATTGCTGCCAAGCTGTATTACTCTTATATTATACAACGTATAGCATTAAAAGTCAATGAAAAATCGCAGTTTCGACATTTTTCAGAAAATTATATGGATAAATTTGAAAAAGGGCTTGATTTTTTAGTAATATTGTGTTATAATATTAAAGCTGTGTGGAATAAGCGTGTTCCTGCGTAGTGTAACGTCTGTGCAGCGGTGCTGTTTTTTGCCGGAAACGCTTGTTTTTGGGGCATATCAATTTAATACGGAGACGTATCGAAGTGGTCATAACGGGGCTGACTCGAAATCAGTTAGAGAGCAATCTCCCGCGAGTTCGAATCTCGCCGTCTCCGCCAAGATCCGGCAAGCAAGGTTTGTTTGCCGGATTTTCTATTTGTATTGCGGATATTTATCAGATACTTAATAGTATAGTTTATTTTTTGAAAAAATGAAAGGAAGTATAAAGCAATGGAAAAGTATCTTAATACAGCTTTGGTCTATGCGGCTGCCGCAATGGCAGGAGGAGTTTTTACCGCGAGTTCACAAAGTTTAACGGCTTTGACGGGGTGACCGCTCTCGGAAAGGTACATACCCACCTTTTTCTGCTCGGAATGATAGTGTTCCTTATAATTGCGCTTTACAGCGAAAAGCACGACCTTGAAAAGCAGAAGACATTCCGTGTGTTTATGTGGGTCTACAACATCGGCGTACCGCTTACGTCGGTCATGCTGCAGTCTGCGGAATATTTCAGGTCAGGGCAACAGCGCTCTCGTCAGCCGCAAATGCCGCCGTTTCGTGAATTGCAGGTATAGGACATATCCTTACCGGCGTAGGTATCATACCGCTGATTATTTCGTTCAAAAAGCTTGCAAAGGACGGAGAGCGAGCATAATGGAAAAGAGTTCGGTATTTTATGTAAAAAAGCGGACTCTGCTTGCGATCGCAGGAAGCGTGTGGCTTATAGCAGGCTTTAACGTTGCAAGGCTCGGAGTGCTTTCATACGGAAAGCTTATGCAGATAAAGAATTTACATATTATATTGTCGGCTGTGGTTTTCTGTGCATTTGGAACAATGTTCTATAAAATGAGCATGAAGCACACAAAGCGGATAAAGGGCTATGCGGAAGAATTCCGCCCCGTGTGGCATTTCTTCGATTTGAAGTCCTACATTATAATGGCGGTGATGATGAGCGGCGGAATATGGCTGCGTTCGTCAAGACTTGTTCCCGATGTTTTTATAGCTGTTTTTTATACGGGGCTTGGCTGTGCGCTCGCTTTGGCAGGAGTGCTGTTTTGGGCGATGTTTGCGATATACCATAAGAATAATATTAGTGAAAATCAACTGATAGTATAAAGGAGAAGGGCAATGGAAGTCCGAAAATACTGTGAAAATGATATTCCCGAGATGATAAGGATATGGAATGCTGTCGTTGAGGACGGTGAAGCCTTTCCGCAGGAGGAATCGCTTACGCTCGAAAGCGGCCGCGCTTTTTTTGCTTCGCAGAGCTATTGCGGAGTTGCCGCAGACGAAAACGGTAAAGTCTGCGGACTTTACATTCTTCACCCGAACAACGTAGGCCGCTGCGGTCATATCTGCAACGCAAGCTATGCTGTCGACAAGGCGCGCAGAGGTCAGCATATCGGAGAAATGCTCGTTTCCGATTCTCTTGTCAGGGGAAAGGAGCATGGCTTTGGGATATTGCAGTTCAACGCCGTTGTTGCGGAGAATATCCAAGCACGTCATCTTTATGAACGGCTTGGATTTAAGCAGCTTGGAACTATTCCGCACGGTTTCCGCAGGAAAGACGGCGCTTTTTCGGATATCTGTCCGTATTATCGTGAGCTGTAAACGGTAAAATATGTACAAATTGTAAATAATGCTCTAAACCTCTTGAAATTGACAATGCAAAGGAATATAATAGTGTTAGCACTCTAAGAACGAGAGTGCTAACACTCAAACGATTTAATTGCTAATTTTTAGAGGAAGTGTACTTATTATGGCAAAGACAAAACAGTTTAAAGCAGAATCCAAGCGTTTGCTTGATATGATGATCAACTCCATTTATACTCACAAGGAGATATTCTTGCGTGAGATAATCTCAAACGCAAGCGATGCAATGGATAAGCTCTATTTTAAATCGCTCACCGACAGCAGCGTCGGAATGAACCGTTCCGATTTCTTCATCAAAATCGATGTTGACAAGGACAACAAGATAATCACCGTTTCGGATAACGGTATCGGCATGACAAAGGACGAGCTGGACAGCAACCTCGGTACTATCGCAAACAGCGGCTCGCTCAGCTTCAAGAGTGATGACAACAACACCGCAGAGGACGTTGACATCATCGGTCAGTTCGGCGTAGGCTTCTATTCCGCTTTTATGGTAGCAAAGAAAGTCCAAGTGCTTACAAAGGCGTTCGGCTCAGAACAGGCTTACCTTTGGGAGTCCGAGGGCGTTGACGGCTATACTATCGAAGAAGCCGAAAAGGACGGCGTAGGCACGGAAGTAAAGATCTTCCTTAAAGACGATACCGATGACGAGGAATACAGCGAGTTCCTTATGCAATGGAAGATAAAGTCGCTTATAAAGAAATATTCCGACTATATCCACTATCCTATCAAAATGGATATGGAGCATGACCACCTTAAAGAAGGAACGGGCGTTGACGATGTTCCTGCCGAGTATGAAACGACCGTTGAAACGGAAACTCTCAACAGCATGACACCGATCTGGCGCAAGAACAAGAACGAGCTTACAGACGAGGACTACAATAAATTCTATAAAGAAAAATACTATGATTACAGCGATCCGCTCTGCCATATCCACGTTAAGACAGAGGGTACAGCCACCTATGACGCTCTGCTCTATGTTCCTGCAAATGCGCCTATGGATTTTTACAGCAAGAACTTCAAAAAGGGACTGCAGCTCTATTCAAGCGGCGTTCTTATCATGGATAAGTGTGAAGACTTGATACCCGACCATTTCTGCTTCGTAAGAGGACTTGTCGATTCGCAGGATCTTTCGCTTAATATCTCCCGTGAAATGCTCCAGCACGACAGACAGTTGAAGCTTATCGCAAAATCGCTTGAAAAGACCATTAAAAACGAGCTTAAAAAAATGCTGAACAACGACCGTGAGAAGTACGAACAGCTCTGGAAGAACTTCGGTATGCAGATTAAGTTCGGCGTTTATAACGGCTATGGCGCAAATAAGGATTTGCTTAAAGACCTGCTGCTGTTCTATTCGTCAAACGAGAAAAAGCTTGTAACGCTCGATGAATATGTCGAGAGAATGAAGGAAGACCAGAAGTATATCTACTATGCAGCAGGCGAAACTGTCGATAAGGTTGATTCGCTGCCGCAGACCGAGGTCGTAAAGGATAAGGGCTACGAAATACTCTACCTCACCGAAAGCGTCGACGAGTTTGCACTCAAAGTCCTCGGCGAGTATAACGAGAAGCAGTTCAAATCGGTTTCCGATGCTGACCTTGACCTCGATTCTCCAGAGGAGAAGGAAGAGTTCAAGAAGCTTTCCGAGGAAAGCAAGGATATGCTTGAAGAGGTCGCAAAGGCACTTGACGGAAAGGTCAAGTCCGCAAAGCTTTCCGAACGTCTGAAATCGCACCCTGTCTGCATCACAAACGAGGGCGAGATATCGCTTGAAATGGAAAAGACATTTGCCGCAATGCCGAACGATCAGGACGTTAAGGCGCAGAAAGTGCTTGAGATCAATCCTAAGCATGAGATATTCGGCGTATTGAAAGACCTTTATGCAAACGATAAAGCAAAGCTTGCGGATTACAGTAAGATACTTTATACCGAAGCGCTCCTTATCGAAGGAATGCCTATAGAAAATCCGCTTGAATTCTCGAACCTTGTATGTTCGCTTATGGTAGACAAGAAGTAAGTTTAATGCGTAATTATTTTGAGCTGCAAATTCACCATAGTTTCCCAAAACGTAGGGGCGGATTCTATATCCGCCCGATTCATAGATGATTTGTAATAAAAATCCTCTTGACATATCAGTCAAAAGAGTATATAATATAAACATAAAGAGAGCATACCGATAGACGGTCGCTCCCAAATGTTAGGTTAAAGAATAACCGCCAAGTTGGAAGCTCGGGCGGTTATTTCTTTTTATTATTGCTATTTTGCATTAACTGTATAACAGAGCAAATAAGTAGTCCAAGAGTTAAAACTTCAAGAACGCCCATAGCAATGCCCCCTTTCAGGGAGCAAAGATTGACCGCCTACCGTTTAGGTATGCCCTCAACAATATTCTATCACTTATATAGTATTTTGTCAATTATTTTCATAAAAAGCGTAGTTCGAAAATAAGGGTGCATATCACGAACTGAATTTTTCGTGATATGCACCCTTGATATTTTTATAACAAAATTACAATTATTTATTAATTTCGCAATTACGCATTACGAATTAAGCATTGCAAAAGCGGTGCAAATATCGCAAATCCGAAAGCTATTGCAAGCTGCTGTCCCGAAAGTGCGGCTGTCGAAAAAATTATCTGCATAAACGGCACATATATTGCCGCAAAAATTATGCATAGTGAGGATAGTGCTGCCAATATTAGCTTCGGGTTATTGAAATACGGCACGGTGAAGATGTTCTTCGTTTCCGATTTACACTCAAAAACGTGCGCAAGCTGCGTCATTACAAGCGTGAAAAGTGCTGCCGTTCGTGCGGTTTCTATACTGCCCGACATATAATTCGTCAGCATAAAGCAGCCGAGGGTACACACCCCTATCATGATACCTCTGAATATGATCTTTTTCATCAGTCCGCCCGAGAAAAAGCTTTCGTTTGCTTTTCTCGGCGGTTTATTCATACATTCATGCTCCGTTGGCTCTACCCCGAGCGCAACGGCAGGCAGTCCGTCCGTTGCAAGGTTCACAAGAAGCAGCTGTGTGGGCAGCAGGACAACGGGCATTCCCAGTATTATGCCGAGGAACATTGTCAGCACCTCGCCTATATTGCAGGAGAGCAGATAACGCACGAATTTGCGTATATTTGCATAAATTCCGCGGCCTTGCTCGACCGCCTTGACGAGCGTTGCAAAGTTATCGTCAAGCAGCACGACATCGGCGGCTTCTTTGGTTACGTCTGTTCCCGTGATGCCCATTGCAACGCCTATTGACGCTTCTTTAACCGCAGGAGCGTCGTTCACTCCGTCGCCTGTCATTGTAACGATATCGCCCCTGCGCTTGAAAGCACGGACGATACGCAGCTTATCCTCGGGCGTTGCTCTGGCATAAACTGCAACTTTTCCGATAACATCGTCAAGCTCGTTATCGGAAAGTGCGGCAAGCTCCGAGCCTGTCATAACGATATCTCCACCGCGTAGAATTCCTGATTTTTTCGCGATTGCGGCGGCTGTGTTCTTGTGGTCACCCGTTATCATTACCGTTCGGATATGCGCCTTGCGGCAGAGCTTTACGGCTTCTATCGCCTCGGCGCGCGGAGGGTCGGTCATTCCTGCAAGCCCGAGGAAAACATTTCCGCTTTCGCAGTCTTTACTGTTGTCATCAAGATTTTTCTCGCAGAGCGCAAGCACACGGAGAGCTTCTTCCGTAAGTTTGTCATGCTCGGCTTCAATTCGGCGGCGCAATAACGGTGTGAGCGGCTTAACGCCGTCCTTGGTCATTATAAATGAACACCGTGGGAGAATAACGTCCAAAGCGCCTTTTGTAAAAGCAACTCTTCCCGAGCCGCTTTTGCATATAACGGTCATGCAGCGCGTTTCGCTGTCAAAGGGTATCTCTTCGGCTTTGCGGAAGCTGTGGTGAAGCTTTTCCGCGGTCACTCCCGATTTTGCCGCCAT
The DNA here is from genome assembly GCA_946404705.1 of uncultured Ruminococcus sp. GTDB lineage: Bacteria > Bacillota > Clostridia > Oscillospirales > Ruminococcaceae > UMGS363. The sequence goes on from CAMJES010000054.1 coordinate 7,556, forward strand.
AATAAGCAGGGCGATCTCCGTAGGGTCGCCTGCGGTCTTCCATTCGTTCGGCTTTCCGTATGCTTTGAGCTGACCGCGTTCACGCTGCGAAATCTCCGCAGGCGCGCTTATATCTGCGTTTGTGCAGAGAGCCGCGCAGTTCATAAGCTCTGTCAGAGCCTTGTCGGCGCTTGGGTTGACATTTCTGCCGTTTTCGTTTATTCCGCCTTTCATAGTGTAGCCATTGCCCGAGATATCGTATAATTTTTCGCCGCAGTACACTTTTGTAACGGTCATTTTGTTTTCGGTGACAGTACCCGTTTTGTCGGTGCATATTACCGATGCGCAGCCGAGCGTTTCTACCGAGTGCAGCTTATGTACAAGCGCTTTCTGTGCAAGCATACGGCGGACAGCGAGCGCAAGCGCGATAGTTACGGTCGCGGGCAGTCCCTCGGGGATAGCGGCAATGGCAACGGAAATTCCTGTCATAAGCATATTGAACGGCGGTTCTCCGTGGAGAATTCCTGCGCCTGCAACGATCACGCAGACAGCCGTGCAGATTATCGCAACCACTTTGCCAAGCTCGCCGAGCCGCTTCTGCAAGGGTGTTTCCTCTTCATCAATATCGGTCAGCATACCCGATATCTTTCCGACCTGAGCGGAAAGTCCCGTTGCGATAACTTTTGCGAGCGCAGTTCCTTTCGTGATAACAGTTCCGCTGTAAACAATGTTGGATTTGCCGATAGCGTTGTCGGCATCGTCGGGACTTCCCGAAGATTTTGAAACGGGAGCGGATTCACCCGTCAGAATACTTTCCTCGGCGAGCAGCCCTCGACATTCGAGCAATGCCGCATCCGCAGGAACTTTGTCACCTGCTTCGAGCGAGATAACATCTCCCGGAACGAGCAGCGCTGCAGGAAGCTCGGTCAGATGTCCGTCACGGTAGACCTTTGCAGTCGGCGCAGTCATATTTTTCAGCGCAATAAGCGTTTTTTCGGTTTTGTACTCCTGAATAAAGCCTAAAATAGCATTCAGAAGCACTATTATAATAATAGTAAGTGCGTCATAGACTTCGCCGAGGAAAACCGACACCGCCGTTGCTATCAGCAGGATTATTACCATAACGTCACGAAACTGCCCGAGGAAAATTTTTATCGGTGCAGTTTTTTTCTTGCTTGCAAGGCGGTTTTCGCCGTACCGCAGCAGTCGTTCTTCCGCAGCGGATGATGAAAGACCGAGCGCTGAGCTGTTTTTAATGCTTTCTGCCATTTTTATTCTCTCCCAATATGAAATAGTGCAGTTGGTTTGCTTTGTTTCTAATTATATTCGGACAGGTCGGTAAAAATGACGAACAGCAAGGATACACAAATTAAAGTGCGGCGTTTTTGCCGCAGCAATATCAGCGGTTCCATTAGTTTAACGTGAAAAGATGTATTTTTTTATACAAAAATTACGTCAGAATTTGCTCGGCAGTTGTTGACTTTAGCATTTTTTTGAGGTATAATAAAATTATAGCATTATGCCACATAGGGAGAATGCGGTTATTTTTTTGTAAAGGAATGAGATAATGTATAAGATTGTTCGCAAAAAAGAGCTTAACCCAACTGTTACGCTCATGGACATCGAAGCACCCATGATCGCCAAAAAGGCTGAACCGGGTCAGTTTATCATCCTCAGAGTAGACGAGGACGGCGAGCGTATTCCGCTCACAGTTGCAGATTTTGACAGAGAAAAGGGTACTGTCACTATTATTTTCCAGATCGTAGGTGCTACTACCGAAAAGCTCAACCATAAGAACGAGGGAGAATACATACAGGACTTTGTAGGCCCTCTCGGTGTTGCTTCCCATACCGAAGGACTTAAAAAGGTCGCTGTTGTCGGCGGCGGCGTAGGCTGTGCTATCGCATATCCTATCGCAAAGAAGCTCCATAACCTCGGCTGTGAAGTTCACTCTGTTGTCGGCTTCAGAAATAAGGATCTCGTTATCCTTGAGGACGAGTTCAATGCTGTTTCCGATAAGCTCTGTATGATGACGGACGACGGTTCTCACGGCGAAAAGGGTCTTGTTACCGAGGCTCTGCGCAAGCTTATCGAAAGCGGCGAAAAGTACGATGAGGTCATCGCTATCGGCCCTCTCGTTATGATGAAGTTTGTTGTTGCTGTTACAAAGGAATTCGGCATCAAGACTGTTGTTTCCATGAACCCGATCATGATCGACGGAACAGGAATGTGCGGCGGCTGCCGTCTTACAGTCGGCGGAGAAACCAAGTTTGCCTGCGTTGACGGCCCCGACTTTGACGGCTTCCTCGTTGACTTTGACGAGGCTATGGACAGAGGTTCAATGTATAAGCCGTTTGAACGCCATAAGCAGATCGGAAGAGCACACGTCTGAACTCCAGTCACCGGCTATGATATCT
>CAMJES010000055.1 GCA_946404705.1 uncultured Ruminococcus sp.
CCACCGAGATCTACACTCTTTCCCTACACGACGCTCTTCCGATCTCATCGGAGTTACCGGAACAAACGGCAAAACCACCATGGCAACGCTTATAAAGGATATCCTCACCCAAAACAGACGTAAGGTCGGCTTTGTCGGCACAACGGGCGTTCTTATCTGCGGAAAGCCGTTCGAATCCGATTCTTCAACGCCTACAACTCCCCGTGTTTTTGAGCTTTTCAACATTTTCAACGAAATGATGAATCAAGGCTGTGACACGGTCGTTATGGAGGTTTCCTCGTTCGCACTTGAACAAAACCGCATCGGCCCCGTTATATTTGATATTGCTATCTTTACAAATCTCACACGCGATCATCTCGATTACCATGAAACCATGGAAAACTACTACGAAGCCAAGAAAAAGCTTTTCACCGAGCATTGCAGGGCTGCGATAATCAACATTGACGATGAATATGGAAAACGCCTTTTTGACGAGATAAAGGGAAGCGGCTGCGAGCGCCTTTCCTACGCTGTCCGCGAAGCTGCGGATATCACCTGCGAAAAGATCCGCGCCGAAGGTACTGCAACAAAATTCTGGATAAACGTTCAGCACAAAAGCTTCCCCGTTACGCTCAATATGATAGGGCTTTACAACGTTTCAAACGCTATGGCGGCTATCGTTGCCTGCGTAAAGGCAGGAGTCGGCATAAACAATGCCATTCTCTCGCTTGAACACGCTAAGGGCGTTAGCGGCAGATGCGAAGTTCTCTCCGACAAGCAGGGATTCCTCGTTATAAGGGATTATGCGCACAGTCCCGATGCGCTCAGCAATATGCTTCCTGCTGTAAAGGCGCATACAAAGGGCAGGCTTATCTGTCTGTTCGGCTGCGGCGGCGACCGTGACAGAACAAAGCGTCCGCTTATGGCTGCTGCGGCGGAAAAATACTCCGATCTGCTCATTATAACCTCGGATAACCCCCGAAACGAAGACCCCGACGCTATTATTGACGAGATAATCACAGGTCTTTCGGGCATAAAGCCTTATATCCGCATTACCGACAGAAAGTTTGCAATAAGGCGCGCTATCGCAATCGCCGAAAAGGGCGATGTTATCGTGCTTGCGGGAAAAGGACACGAGGACTATCAGATATTAAAGGACAATGTTCACATTCATTTTGACGAAAAAGAGATCGTTGAAGAGATAATGAAAAACTACAAGAAGCCGCGTTTTAACGAGGCTCTTCACGAAAAGATATCCGTCAACGACATCATCGAATGCACGGGCGGCAAGCCGCAGGGCGTTCACGACCTTAATATGCAGGTAAATGCAGACGCTATATTCTCCGACACACGCGAAAACATAAAGGGCGGCGTGTTCATTGCGATAAAGGGAGCAAACTTTGACGGCCACGACTTCGCGGAGCAGGCGGTAAAAAACGGCGCGGTTCTTGCTGTGACAGAACATGCTATCCTGAACGTTCCCTGCATCGTTGTTAAAAGCACTCGCAAAGCACTGCTCGATATCGCGCGGTTTTTCCGCATGAATTTTAAACCGATAGTTGTCGGACTGACCGGAAGCGTTGGCAAGACAACAACAAAGGATATGACCGCTCTTGCGCTTTCCGCTGAACACAGCGTTTTCAAAACGCCTGCAAACCACAACAACGAGATCGGCGTTCCGTTCTCGCTGTTAAAGCTCAATTCAAGCTGCACGGCGGCTGTCATCGAAATGGGAATGTCCGGCTTCGGCGAGATAGAGCGCCTTTCCAAATGCGTTCACCCGACCGTCTGCCTTATCACGAATATCGGATTTGCACACATTGAACAGCTCGGCTCGCAGGAGGGAATTTTGCAGGCAAAGCTGGAGATACTCAAGGGCGCAGACAAAAACGCTCCGCTTATTCTCAACGGCGATGACAAGCTGCTTTGGGGAATATCCGAAGAATACGGCAGCTACCGCAAAGTCATAACCTACGGAATCGAAAACAAGAACTGCGACTATATCGCAGACGATATCAAGACATTCAACGACCGTATCTGCTTCAATGTTTACCACGAGGGTCAGATAATTACGGATGTGACCGTATATACCCCAGGTCAGCACAATATTTACAATGCGCTTGCCGCAATAACCGTCGCACACACGGTTGGCTGCGACCCTGTTGCCGCTGCGGAGATGCTCAGCGGATATCAGGCAGACTCGTTGCGCCAGAATATCCAAAAGCGCGGTCAGCAGACGCTTCTTATCGACTGCTACAACGCTTCGCCGACATCAATGAAGGCTGCGCTCGATATGCTTTGCGATATCAAGCCCGAAAACGGCGGCAGACGCGTTGCCGTTCTCGGCGATATGCTGGAGCTTGGCGAGGATTCCGCAAAATATCACGCCGAGATAGGCGAATATGTCGCACAAAAAGGAATAGACCTGCTCGTTTGCTACGGCAAGGAAGCGGAAAACATTGCAAAGCGCGCCGATGAGCTTGGCTATCATGCAGGCTGGTCGACCGAAAAATCAAAGGTACTCAACTTCCTGAAGTTCAAGCTTCGCCCCGGCGATGTTGTACTTTTCAAGGCGAGCCGCGGAGTTCACCTTGAAGAAATAATTGACGAATTCTATAAGAACTGCTAAAAAAAGGAGAGCGCAGGTATGCCGTTCTGGATAAACTTGATCGTTGCACTTACCGCTTTTGCGGTTTCAGCTGTTATGGGTAAATTTCTCATTCCGCTGCTTAAAAAAATTCATTTTGGTCAAACTATATATGACAAAGGCCCTTCTTGGCACAAGGATAAGCAGGGAACGCCTATCATGGGCGGATTTATGTTCATATTAGGCTCGGCTGTCGCCATAACAATAGGATATTCGCTTTATCATTTCAGAACGGCTGACGTTACGCTTCCCGACAACACCGGATTTTACCGTCTGCTTGCAGGATATATCTTCGCGCTTCTCAATATGCTCATCGGCTTTGCCGACGACTATATCAAGGCTGTAAAAAAACAGAACCTCGGACTTAAACCGAAGCAGAAAATGGTGATGCAGTTCATTTTTTCGGCTGCGTTCCTTTATGTTCTGTATATTCTCGGTGATACAAAAACAACGCTCAACTTCTACTGGGCGGAGCTTGATATCGGCTGGCTTTACTATCCGTTCATGCTGCTTGTGATAGTTTTCCTCACGAACGCGGTAAACCTCACGGACGGCATTGACGGACTCTGCGGCTCGGTAACGGTCGTTTCTATGCTCTCGTTCGTAACGCTCTGCTCTTCAGTGGGGGTATGGGAATATTCTATATTTGCAATGGCTGTTGCAGGAGGGTGTCTTGGCTTCCTTGTATGGAACCTCCACCCTGCAAAGGTGTTTATGGGTGACACAGGCTCGATGTTCCTCGGCGGCGCAGTCGTTGCGGTAGGACTTGTGACAAGACAGCATCTTCTGCTTGCGGTAATTGCGATAGTTTATATCTGCGAGGCTCTCTCGGTCGTTATTCAGGTCACTTATTTCAAGCTTACAAAAGGAAAGCGCCTTTTCAAGATGTCGCCTATACATCATCATTTTGAGCTGTGCGGCTTTAACGAATACAAAATTGTGATAACCTTCTCTGCGGTCGGACTTATCGCAGGAGTTATTGCTAATCTTATATACAATCTCTGCTGACGGGAGGAAAACCAATGGCAACAGCATCCGGATCCGCTCCGAGAAGAAAACTAAACAGCGCCGACCGCCGCAAGGAAATGACTCCCGAGGGCGTTTCACGGGGTTACTCCGAAAAACCGATATCGGGGCCAATAGATTATCCGTTCCTGATAATTCTTGTTACCCTGCTTGCGCTCGGAATCATAATGATGTTTTCTGCAAGCTATGCTTGGGCGATATCGGAGGGCTTTGACGGCACATACTACGCAAAAAAACAGATCGCAATGGCGGCTGCCGGAATAATCGGAATGCTTATCGTTGCACATTTCGATTATCATATCCTGCGCAAGCCTATCATAGTTTTCGGCATTTTCGGCGTTGCTGCGGTGCTTATGCTGCTCTGCCGCTTCGGGCCTTTTGCCGATCCGCATCACCTTTCCTACCGCTGGGTCAAGCTCGGGCCTCTGCCTTCGTTCCAACCGTCCGAGATAATGAAATTTGCGGTCATAGTGCTTTTTTCCTATCTTATATCCATTAACCAGTCAAGGCTCAAATATGCAAAATACGGCATTATGCCTTTTATGATATGCCTTTTGTTTGTTGTCGGACTTATGGCTATACAGCCGCATATTTCGGGAACGATAATTATCTGTGCTATCGGCATAATAATGATGTTCATCGGCGGAACGAACGTCAAGCATCTTATTGCCTTAGGCATAATCGGCGTAACTTGTCTGGTTCTGCTTGTTCTTTTGCTTTCTATGAAATTCGGATTTACCTATTTTGAGGACAGAATGATATCATGGCTCGATCCGTTCAACGAAAACGCTCCTGCGGAAACGTGGCAGACGAAAAACTCGCTTATTGCTATCGGTTCGGGAGGAATGTTCGGACTTGGCTTCGGTAATTCACGACAGAAATTCCTCTATCTCCCCGAAGCGAAGAACGACTTCGTTTTTGCGGTCGTATGCGAGGAACTCGGCTTCTTCGGAGCTATCGTTGTTATCGTGCTTTTCCTGCTTTTTATCGGAAGAGGCTTCTTTATCGCATCGAGAGCAGCCGATAAATTCGGTATGATGCTCTGCACGGGACTTACTGTTCAGATAGGCATACAAGCCCTGCTCAACATTGCCGTTGTCACAAATACGATACCCAACACAGGCGTATCATTGCCGTTTTTCAGCTACGGAGGAACCGCTCTTATCATGCAGCTTTTGCAGATGGGCGTAATTCTCAGCGTTTCACGCTATATAACATCGAACGAATAGGAGTGAAAATAAATGAAAGTTATTCTTGCAGGCGGCGGAACGGCAGGTCACATCAACCCTGCGCTTGCGATCGCTTCTATCATAACCGAGCATTATCCCGATACGGAGTTTCTCTATGTCGGAACGCCTAACGGAATGGAATCGCGGCTTGTTCCGAAAGCAGGCTTCAACTATGCTCCGATGAAGGTCAGCGGCTTCCAGCGCAAGCTTACGCTTAAAAACATCGCACGAAACATCAGAACTGTCGCTTATCTTTCCACGGCAGGACACCGTGCAAAGCAGATAATAAACGAATTCAAGCCCGACCTTGTTATCGGAACGGGCGGTTATGTCAGCGGCCCTATTGTGCTTAAAGCTGCCGAAATGGGCATCAAGACCGCTATACACGAGCAGAACGCTTTCCCCGGAATGACAACGAAAATGCTATCCAAAAAGGTCGACCTTGTGATGCTCACCGTTCCCGAAGCTATGGATTATCTTGAAAAGGATATCCCCTACACAGTCACGGGTCTTCCCGTGCGCAAGGGCTTTTCCGCAATGACAAGAGAAGCTGCAAGGCATGAGCTTGGTATTCCCGAGGGTGATATCTGCGTTCTCTCAACGGGCGGAAGCCTCGGCGCAGGCAGGATAAACGAAACCGTTGCCGAGCTTATGGAATGGGAAACGAAGAACAACATTCCCATAACGCATATACACAGCTACGGCGGAATGGGAAGAGAAACATTCCTCCCCGACCTTAAAGCAAGGGGCGTTGACTATGAAAATAATTCGCGTATCCGTCCCAAGGAATACATTGACAATATGCCCGTTTGCATGGCTGCGGCAGACCTTGTGATAAGCCGTTCGGGCGCAAACGCTCTTTCCGAGCTTGAAGCAATGGGCAGAGCTTCGATACTTATCCCCTCGCCGAACGTTGCGGGAAATCATCAGTATCACAACGCAATGGTTCTCGGCAAGGCAGGTGCGGCTATCGTTATCGAGGAAAAAAATCTTAACGGACAGGTTCTTATCGACAACGTCAGCGACCTTTACCGTGACAAGGAGCGCTTGAACCGCTTTGCACAGCGCGCTGCTTCACTTTATGTTCCCGACACTCCCGACAGAGTTTTCAAGGCTCTTGACGAACTTATAAAAAAATAAGGAGTTTAATTCAACTCGGATTTAAACTTTTTAACAGTTTTTCCTTTTTTGCATAATATAAACCAAAAAGCAGAAAAGGAGAAGTGTTATGCAGAAGCTTATCATAAACGGAGGAAACCGACTGAACGGAGAGATAACCGTTCAAGGCGCCAAAAACGCCGTCCTGCCGATACTTGCCGCATCAATTCTCTGCAAGGGCGATATCATGCTGCATAACTGCCCCCGTCTTTCGGACTTGTATTCGGCGATGCGGATACTTTCCTCGCTCGGCTGCAGCGCAGGCTTTGATGGCGGCTCCACACTTTGCGTTAACACGGACGGATTATCGTCCTGTGATATACCCGACAGGCTTATGCGTGAAATGCGCTCTTCGATATTCTTCCTCGGCGCGCTCGTCGGAAGAACGGGCGACTGCAGGATATCTCTCCCCGGCGGCTGCGATATAGGTCAGCGGCCAATTGACATACATATAAGCGCCCTGCGGAAAATGGGCGTTACCGTTACCGAACAGCACGGTGAGATCGAATGCCGCTGCGAAAAAAAGCTCAAAGGGGCAAAGATATCGCTGTCGTTTCCCTCTGTCGGCGCAACGGAGAATATTATCCTTGCGGCTGTGCTTGCCGAGGGCAGGACGGAGATAACAAACGCTGCCCGTGAGCCTGAAATTATCTGGCTTGCCGATTTTCTCAACCTCTGCGGAGCGGATATCAAGGGTGCAGGCGGCGGAACGATAACCATAAACGGAAAAAAAGAGCTTCACGGCTGCGAATTCACAATAATGCCCGACAGAATTGCGGCTGCGACCTATCTTGCCTGCACAGCCTGCACAGGCGGCGAGATAATACTGAAAGAATGCAATCCGCGGCACCTTGATTCGGTGCTTTCGGTATTTGAACAGCTCGGATGCAATGTCGGCTGCACGGAAAATATGATATGCTTCGGCGCAAAATATCCGCTGCATTCAATTGATATAATAAGGACGATGGTCTACCCCGGATTTCCCACCGACTGTCAAGCGTTCGTGATGTCTGCGGCGTGTATTGCGCAGGGAACTACCGTTTTTGTTGAGAATATATTTGAAAACCGCTACCGCCACGCGGAAGAGCTGCGCAGAATGGGCGCAAATATCCGCGCGGAAGGGAAAGTCGCCGTTGTAGAGGGCGTAAAAAAGCTTTACGGCGCAAAGGTTTCCGCTCCCGATCTTCGCGGCGGCGCAGGTCTTGTTGCTGCGGCGCTTTGTGCCGAGGGAACGACCGAGATCTCGGGGCTGAACTATATTGACCGCGGTTATGAGGAGATAGAAAACGTACTGGCAAGCGTGGGTGCGGATATTAAAAGGATATAAAATAAAAAGAGAGGAGGATGTTCTTGGCTAACAGAAGTTCAAAAAGCGGATATCTTGGCATTACTGCATTGATCGCCGTTATAATTTTTGTGATACTTTCAACAACCGTATTCTTCAAGATAACGACTGTCACCGTCAAGGGCAGCTCGATATATACAGCGGAGGAAATTTGCGCTGCTTCGGGAATAAAAAGCGGAAATAACCTTATAAGGACAAATATGGGCAAAGCTGCCGAAAAGATCGAGAACTCTCTTATCTACATAGAAACAGCCGAGCTGAAACGTTCCTTTCCCTCTGGAGTTGAGATAACGGTAAAGCCCTGCCGTGAAGCTGTCAGCGCGGAATATGAAGAAGGCTTCTGCCTTTTGAGCGAGAGCGGAAAGGTGCTTAAAACCGCCGAAGAACCGTTCCCCGACACCATTGTTATCTACGGTGCAAGAACCGCGCCGATAAAGGAAGAATGGGAGGAAACCGATACTGCGTCCGAAACAAGCTCGAACGTGACTTCCGCAACGGATAAGGACGAAGCAGCGGCAGAAGAAGAAAACGGCGAAACTACGCCTATCCCTACCATAGGTTCGCATTTTGAATGTACAAAGGATAATCGCACGGAGATATTCTACCGTCTTGTGGATATTTCAAACAGCGCTTTTCAGGGAATGGCAAACAGCTTCGATATGACCGACCACCACAACATAAGCTGCGTTTATGACGGACGTATCACGGTCGAATTCGGCGCAGTTACCGAGCTTGACTACAAGATAAAGCTTGCTTCAAGCATTTTAAAGGATAAGATAGGCAAAAAAACCGAGGGTACGCTTCGTATGCTCTCGGGCGGCGCTTCCTTCATCGACAAGGCAGGCATTGAACAGAACGAGATAAACTATCAAAACAACCTTGCTGCGCAGACTGCCGCAGAAACGGAGGAAAGCGATGCAAGCGAGTCCGCTTCGGAAGAAACATCCTCGGGTGTTGTTCATTTTGAATAAGTCTTGTTTAAAATAAAATATTCAAATTATTTAGTATTTTTCAAAAAAACACTTGCAATAATGTGCAAAATATGATAAAATGTATATTGTATTAATGTGCAAATTCATATACTGTTATCAGCTTTATTATATTAGGAGGAAGTTTAAGCATGGGCGGTTTTGTTCTTGATAATGAAAATGATATGTTTGAGCCCGATGTCAACATAAAAGTTGTAGGTGTCGGCGGCGGCGGCGGTAACGCTCTTAACTGCATGGTAGTTGCAGGTATCAAAGACGTTGATTATATCGCTGTCAACACCGATGCAAAAGCACTTCATTCCTCAAAGGCTTCCCACAAAGTCCAGATCGGCGAGAAGCTCACACGAGGCAGAGGTGCGGGAAACAAGCCGGAAGTCGGCGAACGTTCCGCTCAGGAAAACAAGGAAGAGATCGCTGCTGCTCTCAAGGGCGCTCAGATGGTTTTCATCGCTGCAGGTATGGGCGGCGGTACAGGCACAGGCGCTGCTCCTGTCGTTGCAGAGATCGCTCAGGAGCTTGATATACTTACAGTAGCCGTTGTTACAAAGCCTTTCAACTTTGAACAGAAGGCTAAGATGATACAGGCAGAAAAAGGTATCGAAGAACTCAAGAAGCACGTTGACTCGCTTATCGTTATCCCTAACGAAAAGCTTCTTGTCGGCTCGGAAAAGCCGCTTACGATGAGAGAATCCTTCGCAATGGCCGATGATATCCTCAAAACGGGCGTTAAGTCCATTGCCGAACTTATCACAGTTGAAGGCATGATAAACCTTGACTTCGCCGATGTTGAAACCACCATGAAGAATGCAGGCTATGCACACATGGCTATCGGTCACGGCTCGGGCAAGGACAAGGCTCAGGAAGCTGCAAATGCAGTTATCACCTCTCCGCTTCTCGAAACTTCTATCAGCGGCGCTACAAGACTGCTTGTTAACATCGTTATGTCCGAGGATATCCTTGCATCCGATGTTGATATGGCTACAAAGCTTATCTCCGACGCTGCAGATCCTAACGTAAGCATGATTTTCGGTACATCGTTCGATGAATCTCTTCAGGATGAGATGAACATCACCGTTATTGCCGCAGGTTTTAACGGAATGGACAACCCCGACGCTGTTCCTGCGGAAGAAGCTGCTCCTGCTGAACAGGCTGCTCCGGAACAGAAAGCAAACAGCGCTATTGATGATTATTCCGCACTTTTCCAGATCTTTAACGACAGATAAATTTTTTTAAAAAATACAGGGGCGCACAGGTCAACGTGCGCCTTTTTGTTTACGAAATGAACAAGCAGGGGTAATACAACCCCATAGGGGGTATTTATGGAAACAATTGCATATTTTTTTCGCTTTTAAGTTTAATAGGGTTAGCAGTACTTATTATATCAGACGCCATGTTCCTCGGCGGATTACTGTTTCCGATAGTCGGGATAAAAAATGTCCGTAAACCGAATGAAAAATGCAGAATTGTTCCGAAAATCTATATTACCCTTGGTGTTGGTCTGATAATTTCGGCAATTTTTATACTCTTTTGCTTTTTTATTCGCCATAGGTAGTTGCTTTGACTGCGAAAATTTGC
>CAMJES010000056.1 GCA_946404705.1 uncultured Ruminococcus sp.
ACGAGATATCATAGCCGGTGACTGGAGTTCAGACGTGTGCCTTCCGATCTTGTGAATGATATTGCCGACTGATAGAACGAATTCATTGCGACATACACGAAGCTTTCGAGGTTCTGTGCTGCGGAGTTTCCTGCGACTACTGTCGCTCCGAAGAGGTTTACCGAGGACTGTATAACGACATTCGAAAGCGAAAATATGACGCCCTGAAGTCCTGCAGGAAGTCCTAAACGCATTATTGCAGCAGCTTTTTTCTTATCAAGCTTAAGCTCCGAGAGCATAAGGCGTATGCCTCCTGTTTCGTGCATAAGGCATCTTATGATAAGCACGGCGGAAACCGTTTCGGAAACTACGGTCGCTATTGCGACTCCGACTACGTCAAGCTTAAACAAAACCACGAAAATGAGGTTGAGTATAATATTTATAACGCCTGCTGCCGACAAATAGAAAAGCGGTCGTTTTGTATCACCGACCGAGCGCAGGAGTGCGCTGCCGAAGTTATAGAGCATAAGCGAGGGCATACCGAGGAAGTATATTCGCAGGTAATCCGCTGCGAGGGCGAGGACTTCTTCGGGCGTTTTCATAAGCTCCAAAAGCTGCTTTGCAAAGCATACGCCTATAACGGTGAGGAACACGCCGCTGACTGCGCCGATAAGCATTGAGGTATGGACGGTCTTTGAAAGCTCTTTGGTTTCGTCTGCGCCGTAGTGCCTTGCGGCGATGACGTTTGCGCCTATCGAAAGCCCGATAAAAAGGTTGGTCAGCAGGTTGATAAGTGCGGCGTTCGAGCCGACTGCCGCGAGTGAATTATCCCCTGCAAATCTTCCGACGATTATAACATCTGCGGCGTTAAAAACAAGCTGCAGTACGCTTGAAAGCATCAGCGGCAATGTAAATATCAGCATTTTTTTCAGTATTGAGCCGCTGCACATATCAAGCTCATATTTTGAGGAAATGCTTGCCAAGTTGATTATCTCCTTTTATTCGGTGAGTAAGATAGGATAGCCTTTCTGATAGGGTTTTACGATCTCGGGGTGACGGTTTGCTTCGTTCCAAATTTTCTCCGCAAGTCCGTTTTCTTCAAGCTCCGCAACAAGCTCGGAAAGCGGTTTTTTATACATTTCGGGGCAGATAGAGGCGATCGTTATCACTCTTTTTCCGCCGAATTCCATTATGCGGTAGGGCCATATCCTGCAGTCGAACGGCTTTTCATCGCCGAGCCTGCAGCCTGAGCTTTTATCGAGCATTGGGCAGTTGAAAAGCTCGCCATCGGGGATACATTTTAGAATTCTTCCGCCCTCGTTTTTTTCTATAAACTCGGTTTCGGGGTATTCGTTTTTAATTTTTTCATAGAGTTCATCGCTCACGACAGGGGTTTCCCATATATCATATTTATCAAAAATGCAGCAAAGCTGACATTGTGCGCAGCTTTCCTTCGATAAAATATTTTTCAGCATTAATTTTTTCTCCTTGGAATAATTTTAAAAACGGCGGATATTATATTTGTATGCAGAAATTTCAAAAGGGGGAATTTTTATGAGCATACAGGGCATTCCGCCGAAAGAATACAACGAAATGGTCAAGAAAGCCTCGCCGAACTCGAAAAGCTTTGTCGATATTCCGAAGGCGTTTCTGATAGGCGGCGCTATCTGCTGCATCGGACAGGCTATAAGCAACATTTTCAAGGCGAACGGCTTTGACACGCAGAGCGCTGCGACTTGGACGTCGATAACGCTTGTATTTATAAGCGCTGTGCTGACGGGTTTCGGGCTTTATGAAAAGCTTGCAAAGCACGGCGGCGCAGGAACTCTTGTACCGATAACGGGTTTTGCGAATGCGGTCGTATCCCCTGCTCTTGAATTCAAGGCGGAGGGTTTCGTTCTCGGACTCGGCGCAAAGATATTCGCTATCTCGGGGCCGGTCATTCTATACGGCACGGCTGCTTCGGTGGTTTACGGAATTATTTACTATTTCTTTCTGAAATAGCGGATTATATTAATTCGGAATTAGGAATTCGGAATGCGAAATTATTTTGGACATTGCGTTTTTTGTTTAAACGCAGGGCGGTTTCTGTATCGGCAATGTTTTTCGGGCGGATATAGAATCCGCCCCTACATTTTTGTAGGTTAATCGTAATTGCGTTTGATCGGGATGTGAAACCCGTCAAAATTAATGCGGAATTTGGAATTCGGAATTTTTCTAATTCCCAATTTTTTGCAATTGCATAAATTGATTTATGCGTAAAATCATTGGATATTTCGTGATGAATTTGCAGAGCAAAAATAATTCCGAATTCCGAATTCTGCATTCCGAATTAGTTCATCCCTCTCTTGAAGTGAGGAACTTGACTGCGCGCTCGATGCTGTCCTTGGAATTGCCCCAATCTGCGTCCTTGCCGCTGTTGCGGTAGTCGTACATATTGCAGTAGTGGGTAACGTCATTGCGAAGCGTTTCAAGGTACTCGCGGACGAGCCTTTCCGCCATTGCTTCGAACGCTTTGAGATCGTTTTTCTGCAGATACGCAGGCGCAAGCGACATCAGCATATCATAATGCGGCAGGCAGATATACTCCTGCTCGTTCATAAGCTTTCGCACATCGTCATGCAGAAACATTTCAAAGAACGTCCGCATAAGGCGCTCCATTCCCCAATCTATCTTTTCGCAGACGAAGCAGGACTCGTTTATCTTTGATAGCTTTGCTTTCTTTGCGTTTTTCGGTTCAAAGAGCTTTTTACGCTCGAAAAGCTGCTCGTCAACTGCGGCAAGGTGGGTCTGGAGCATAAGCGCAAGCGAAAGGCGGTTTTTCTGCTTCATCATCTGCGCAAAATGGGTATGACAGAAGCCTGCGCGGTTGGTTTCGATACGCACATCGGGTTCCATCATTGCCGCGCCCATTATATACTCGACCGTGCGCTGTTCAAGCATATCCCTCATACGGCATATCGGGCAGCCGCACTTCGGTTCAAGCACCTCGCTTATCGGGATAGTTAAAATGCTTTCTCTCATACTTTATACACTCCGCTTGTTCTTATGTAATGGAACAGATATTGCTGCGCTATACCTGCTGTCGGCTTAATAAATTCGGGCAAACCGTTCGGGTAGAACTGCGCAAGTACGCGCTTTATCCAAACATCGACGGGAAAACACTCTGTCTTGTACATACCATAGAGCATTGTGCAGTCTGCGACCTTCGGGCCTACGCCTTTTATCTTCATTAGTTCGGTTCTTGCTTCGTCCGAAGGGGCAGCGCATATTCTTTCAAGCGAAATTTCGCCGCTTGCGACAAGGCTCACGCAGCTTTCAAGGTATTTTGCACGAAAGCCTGCTCTTAAATACGAAAAATCATCGGCGGTGCTGCCTTTGAGCTTTTCCGCAGAGGGAAAGCCGCCATTCTGCTCGCAAAGACGTCCTATTATGCCCTTTATTCGGGGGATATTGTTATTCTGTGAGATTATGAACGAAACGAGCGCTTCCCATGCGTTCTGCTTGAGCAGGCGTATACCCGAGGCGTATTTACACGCCTTTGCGAGCGTTTCGTCCTCGGAATAGATACGTTTCAGCTCGCCGTAGTCGGTATCAAGGTCGAAATAATCGCGCCACACGTTCAAAAGGTCGCTTTCGGACGTATCTTCAAGCACAAAATAGTCCTTTTCCTTATATATTGTGAGCTTTTTATTTAGCATTGCTCCATGGTATGCGCCGTCCGAGGTTTTCTCCCAGCGGAAGGCCTGTCCGCAGTCGAGAGTTTCGTCAAGGTCGAAGTCGGACTGCGAAAGGTGAATGTCGTTTCCTTTGATTATGTAATTCATTTTTTCAGCAGGTCTTTCGGGTCATAGTTTGCCGTGCGGAAAAGTACGTCCTGCTTAGCGGTGACATCATCTGCATAGACCTGCTGCCACTCCTCGGGGGTGAAGTCCTCGACAGTTACGGTGATATGATCCTTTGAGCAGCCGATAGCTTCGTATAGAGCCTCTGCGACTTTATCTGCGGCAAGCTTTTTCTGCTCGTCTGTTCTTCCTTTAAGCATTTTTACTGAAATATGCGGCATAGTAATTCTCCTTTACTCAAAGCTGTCCGAAGCAGGTTCGGGCGGCGTATTTTCATTTTTCTTTGTTTTATGCTTATTCTTGCGCAGGAGCTTCTGCTCCTTATCCCACTGCTCGTTTTTCAGTACGACTACCTCGTCAAAAAGGCAGCGGTATTTCGGTGGGATAAGCTTATTTATATGCGCTTTTCCGAAAAACCACATTTTGAATTTGCACTCGTTTTTTATCTTATCGAAAAAGGTATGCATATAGCTTATCTGGTTGACCTCGAAGCCGAGAAACTCCTTCATTGAGGCAGGCGGCTCGTGAGTGACGATATAATCGACTTCATTGCCTGCGTTTTTGATATTCTCTGCGGCATATTCTATCTCGTCATTGCGCGGAAGTTCGGCTTCAAACCAAGTGTTTGACTCGCGGCGGATGTCGATCTCCTTTGTCTGACCGCCGCCGAAGCCGAAGAATTTAAAGCCTTGTATCGAAAGCACCGTGCCTCGCTTTATATGCATAAGGTTGCCCGATATCTGATGAACGATGCCGCCGCAGAGGTCACGCTCGGGGTATTTTTCAAGCAGGTCGAAGTTTTCGTGGCAGCCGTCCACAAAGAGGGTATAGAAGCGTTTTTTTCCGATTTTTTTAAGTATTCTCTGCTCGCGCTTTGATCCGTCCCATATAAAGCCGAAATCGCCGCAGACTATAAGGAAATCGTTCTTTTTCAACGCTTTGATGCGTTTATCGTTAAAGCGGCTTAGGTCGCCGTGCATATCGCCGGTTATACAAATCACTTAAAATTTCCTCCGTAAAAAAGTTTTACACTTATTACATTATACCACATTTTTCTCCTGTCGTAAAGAGAAAACGGATATTTTATCACGGTATTTCAATGAGTGAACAAACAAAAAAATTCTATGAAAATATGGTCGTAGAAAACGTATTTTACTGTAGGGGACGGGTCACCCGTCCCGTTTTTTGAACGGTTTTGGTGACAACGGGACGAAAAACCCGTCCCATACAATAGTTTGTTAATAATTTTGGGGTTAATGCATATATAAATACACAGCAATTTTTAACTTTTCTGTTGTACGACAAAACGTACAACACAGAATTTTACACTCAAAGGGGGTTGACAAATTAGAACATTTGTGCTATTATTAGACTTGCAACCAAAACATACGTTCGTGCGATATATATTAATTTTTTACAAAGGGGAGATTTTTTATGGCAAAATGCATTTACGATGAATTTGACGAGTGTACACACGACTGCGAAAACTGCAGGAATTCGGAAGTAATCTGCGCAGAGTGCGGCTGTGTGGACGGGACTTTCTTTGAACTGGGCGGAAGGACGCTGTGCTTTGAATGCTTTAAGGAAGAGATCGAAGAGGAGGAATACGGCGATTTTGCTGCTGAATACGAAACCGAGTTTTCGGATTTCCTTATGAAAAAGCACGAAAAGCAGAGAGTGGGAACGCGCGGTTCGGACGAGCTTTAAGAGGTGCTGCGGATGACAGCCAAGGATTTTTTAGCGTTATATCGGGAAGCGGAAGAAAAGATACTTTCCAACCGCAGCCGAATGATACAGACGGAGCGAAGGGCGTGGGAGATTTGCAGCAGGAGTTACTTTGAATACTCGGGTGAATACGAGGACAAGCTTTGGGCGGAGAATGAACAGCTTGCGGAAACGATGGCGGAGATTGAAAAGGCTGTTGAACGGCTTGCGGACGGAAACGCAAAGCAGCTGCTCCGTCTGCGGTATATCGAGGGGAAAAAATGGTGCGATATTTCCGAGGAAATGTGTTACAGCGAACAGCATCTCCACCGAATTCACAAAAAGGCGCTCGGTCAGATTTGGGTTCCGCTCAAATATAGGTAATACTAATTCTAAACCAACCTATAGACAGATACGGCGCTATAATTTCGTCACTCTGCGTCAAACTCCCTTTCCGGGCGGCAAGCCCGCCTGCGGTCGCTTTCCTTGATTGACAAAATTCTATCTGCCGTCCTTGTCTATAGAACGGTTTAGAATTAGTATAAAAAACGCCGGATTTTTTTCCGGCGTTTATCTCTTGATTTTTTTTGCGATTTTTTCGTTATACATAAGCTGGTCGGATTTTCTGACGAGCATTTCAAAGTCGGCGTCGTCCGAATCGGTGGTATATATTCCGACGCTTGCGGAAACCTTATACGGTTTTCCCGATTTTCTGTTGAACTCGGCGAGCCAGTTGTTGATTTTGGTTCTGATCTCATCGTCAACTCTGCCCTTTACAACTGCGAACATTTCATCTCCGCCGAATCTTATACAGATAGAACCCTTCGGGCAGGAATTATCAAGCGCCTGCGCAACGGCACGGATGGCAACATCACCCTCGTCATGGCCGTATGTATCGTTGATATGCTTCAGGTCGTCAAGGTCGGCAAGCACGGCGGTTATGATCCCTCCGCAGGATCTCTTGAACTCGGGAAAGATCTGCATAAAGCCGCTGCGGTTATAAAGTCCCGTCATTGCGTCATGTCTGTATGATTCTTCGATATGTTCAAGCAGGTAGCGCTGGTATCTTGCGGCTCTGAAACCGCTCAGCGCGTTGCTGAGGGTCATTGTTATCTGCATGGTCTTGACGTAGTTATCCTTAAAGAAATCACGGTAAAAATAGCAGATATAGCCGAACGTCATATTGATATATGACATTGAATTAAAAACGAACGGCGCTTTTAACTGTCTTATAAAATTTTCAAAGTCGTGATAAAGCTCCTTCACGGGGAACTCGGTTATTCTTGTTCTTGATTCGGAATTTGATTCGCTTTTATAAATGACATGGACGGTTTCGCCGAACGTTGTATTTGAATAGACCCTCATCGGGTTCAGCGCAGGATTCATAAACTCATCCTTAACAACGACCGCCATATCGTACATAAGCGACTGGTCGTCAATTATTCTGCCGATCTCGGATATATCGGTACAATTCTGAATTTTAAGCGAAATACGGTTCAGGCACTTATCCTCTTCCTGAAAGCGGTTAAATCTTTTGGTTATCGAACTGATATATTCGCAGACGGAACCACTCTCGTCCTTACGGCAGCCGCAGGATTCCGACAGGATAAGCTTAGGTTCGGTCAAATACTCTTTTTGAGTTTCTTTCCCGTCAAAAACGTCAAAAATGACCGAAACGATCTGTTTTGCGATATCTTCATAGCTGCAAAGGCAGGTGGTTATCTTCGGGTCATTGAAGCTTGCTTCAACGATACCGTCAAAACCTGTCACGATGACGTCCTCGGGAATTTTGATTCCTGCTTTTTTCAGAGTGAGCGCTGCGGAAAGCGCCATTGTATCGTTTGCGCAGATCAATGCGCGCGGAACGCGGTTTTCATCGATAAGCTTTTTAACGGCTTTTTCGGTCGGGCGCTCCCAGAAATTGCCGTAGCTTATCATATTTTCATAAAACGGGATATTATTTTCAAGCAGGGTTTCCTTAAAGCACTCTATACGCTCTTCAGAGAATTCATTGCCCTTGACGCCTGCTATCATGTGCAGCGAACGGATATTATGCTCTTTTATAACGTGACGGATAACAAATTTGAAGCCGTTTTTATAGTCAAAGTTGAAATTTACACAGTCATCACGGCTCTGACCGATAAAGTAAACGGGTTTTCCTGCGTCTTTAGTCCTGCTGATGATGCTTGCAAGGACGTCTTTATTTTTTATTGATTCGTCATAAACTATAACCGCGTCGATCATTGAATAATTCATCAAATCGAAGATCTTCGCTTCGCCCTGCTCAGCGTGTGTGCCAAAAAAGAGGTCGGAAACTGTACTGAATATCAGCAGACGGCCGCCGTGTGCAACGATCTCTTCGTTAAGCGCTCCAATCATATCCACGCAGCGATCGTCATAGATTCGAGTGATACACAAAGCGATTATTTTCATATCACCGAGCAAAGCAGCCATCTCCTTTCAGCAGTTTTATATTATGTACATTATATCATAACTGTTATATTTTTTCAATATTTTCCGCAAAATATTTATTATGCAAAACGTGTTTTTATAAAGGTTTATTATACTAATACTAATTCCAAACCGTTCTATAGACAAAGACGACAGATAGAATAATCCAAGTCAAGGAAGACGACCGCAGGCAGGCTGCCGCCTGTCAAGGGAGTCTGACGCAGAATTGGATTATTATATCCGAGTATTTAGTCTTACGGTTGATATGAACTTAGTATTAGTATTAATACATACAAAAACGGTGCGCAGGATTTCCGCGCACCGTTCTGATCTGTTTTGTTGTTTTTTTCTATTAACCCTTTACTGCACCGAGTGCAACGCCCTTAACAATATACTTGGAAAGGAAGAGGTAAACAATAACGACAGGAATGATTGAGAGAAGAATCATCATATAAACTTCACCCAAGTCACCGTTCTGGGAGTTGATCTTTGAACGGAGAACTGCCATCATGATAGGCAATGTCCACTTGTCTGCCTTATCGATTACGAGGGCAGGTGTGAAGTAGTTGTTCCATGATGCAACGAATGCAAAAATCATCTGTACTGCTATTGCAGGCTTAAGCATCGGAAGTGCAATGGTGTTGAATGTTCTGAATTCGTTAGAACCGTCAACACGAGCAGCTTCAATTACTTCAAGAGGAAGTGTGCTTTCGATGTTTTGCTTCATATAGAAGAATACGGCAGGAGCAGCAATTGCAGGAATGATAAGCGGCCAATATGTATTCTGGAGGTTAACGGCTCTTACGAGCTGTACGAAACCAACGGCAGAAACCTGAGTCGGGATCATCATAACGATCAGAATGAAGTTGAACGCAAAGCCTTTGAGTGCGAAGTCATATACATGAACACCGTATGCAGTCATTGCAGAGAAATACGTTGTGATCAAGCAAGCACTTGCTGCGATGACTAAGCTGTTGAGCATACCGCGCGGTATCGTGAAAAGAGCCGTATCATTCCAAGCTGTGGAAAGGTTTTTGAAGAAATAATTGCTTGGAATCAGTGTAAAGCCCTGCTGAAGATGAGCATTGCTTCTTGTGGAGTTGATGATAAGAAGATAAATTGAGAACAACGAAAGAACCGTAACAAAAATAAGGAAGATATAGGCAACAATTCTTGATACCTTTGTAGTAGTTGTGTTGCTCTTATCGTGGCCAACCGGCTGGAAATTAATGTTTGACATTAAAGTACCCCCTTACTCTTGCTCTTCTTGGGCTTAGGATCGGAACGACCGCTTACAATTGAACGATATACAGCAAAGCTGAGGATACCTGTAATTATGAATACAAGTACGGATACGGCACCTGCCATACCATAGTTCTTTGTAGTTCCGAGGAATCGGTTAAGGTACATGATAAGCGTCATTGTGCTTCTGTCCGGATTACCAAGTCCGCTTGTGATGACCTGAGGTACGTCGTACATCTGGAAACCACCGATAAGAGATGTAATAACAACATAAACAAGGATCGGTGAAAGAAGTGGGAGAGTGATCTTACGGAATACCTGTCCCGATGTTGCACCGTCGATTGCAGCAGCTTCAAGCAAGCTCTGGTCAATACCCATGATACCTGCCATAAGCATAATTGTTGTATTACCGAACCACATCAGGAAGTTGATAAATGCGATTATTCCTCTTGCTGTACCGACATTATTGAAGAAGTCAACAATATTATCGGGATTACCGCCGGAAATGATCTGATTTATCGGACCGACATTAGAGAACAATGTAAAGAACAGCATTGCAAATGCAGCAGCCATGATGAGGTTAGGGAGGTAAATTACTGTTTTAAAGAATGTCTGTCCCTTGATATTAAGGCTTGTGCTTGTAAATATAACAGCAAGGAGAAGTGAGAATGCAAAGATCGGAAGAGCGTCGTGTAGGGAAAGAGTGTAGATCTCGGTGGT
>CAMJES010000057.1 GCA_946404705.1 uncultured Ruminococcus sp.
ACCGAGATCTACACTCTTTCCCTACACGACGCTCTTCCGATCTAAAACGGATACTATCTTGCTGCGCTTGAATATCTGAAAAAAGAGGCATTTTCCTACCATGAGGCTGAACGAATCAGAGAGCTTAATGAACAAAAGATCCTGCTCCAAGGAATTCCCGAAAACATAGTTGAAATGTACCCTGCAGCAAGAAGTATAAATCGTCATTTCATTCTTCATCTTGGCCCGACGAATTCGGGAAAGACATATTCGGCTATACAGGCATATAAAAACGCAGTCAGAGGAATATATCTTGCTCCTTTAAGACTGCTTGCTTATGAAATATTCGAGCAGATGAATTCGGAAGGCGTTTTATGCTCAATGGTGACCGGAGAGGAAACTATAGATATCCCGTTTTCAAAGCATATTTCAGCAACCGTTGAAATGGCAGATGTAAATACATACTATGACGTTGCGGTAATTGATGAATGTCAGCTTGTCGCAAACGAACAGAGAGGCGGAGCGTGGACAGAGGCAATATTGGGCATTACTGCGAATGAGATACATCTTTGTGCATCGGAAAATGCTTTTGATATTCTGACAAAGCTTATAGAAATGTGCGGAGATTCTTACACCGTGGAATATCATGAGAGATTTGTTCCGCTCGTTCCCGATGAAACACCTTTTGTATTCCCGCAATCGGTGCGAAAGAACGATGCTTTGATCGCATTTTCAAAGAAAGCGGTTTTAAAGTATGCTGAACAGCTGAAAAGCTATGGACTTACCGCAAGTGTTATCTATGGCGATCTGCCTTATGATGTCAGAAGGAAAGAGGTTGATACGTTCATTAACGGTGAAACCGATGTTGTGGTTTCGACCGATGCAATCGGAATGGGGCTTAATCTTCCGATTGAAAGGATAGTATTCCTTGAGATGAAAAAGTTTGACGGCAAAAGAACGAGAGAATTGACCCACGATGAAGCGCTCCAGATCGCAGGCAGAGCAGGAAGAAAAGGAAAATATGATATAGGGTATTATACATCTGCTGTCGATACCAAATGGCTGATTCGAAGAATACAGCAGGGAAATACCCCTATTTCAAAGGCAAGACTCAGATTCCCTAAAAATCTTATCAAGGTAGATATGCCGCTGTCGCAGATAATGAAGCTTTGGACAAGCATCAGCTATGATAAAGAAATGTTTAGTGCTATGGATCTACGGCGTGAGATCCGACTTTGTAAAATGGCTGAAGAGTTCACCGATGATAAGGCAATTCTGTTTGAGTTTGCAACGATCCCGTTTAATGACAACAAGCTGCCGCTTATCAATTTATGGAATAAGCTTCTCCAAGCAGAAGTCAGCGGCAATAAAAGTATTGATATAGACAAGCTTTTAAATATAAACAGCTGCCGCACACTTGCAGGGTTTGAAATACTTTACAGAAAAAGCGATCTGATGTATTATTACTGTTCAAGGTTCAACAGAGGAGAGCTTGATGGGATAATTGAAATGAAACACGCTATTTCTATAAAGATAATGGAAAAGCTGCAGGAGATGCGGCAAGCACCTATTGTTGTGGGATAAAGGAGCAGTTTATGAGTTCTGCAAAACAGAAAGTTTTGGTTATTATAATAGCAGCAGTTAGTCTTTTCTTTATTTTGCTTGCTTCGGGGACGCTAAATGACATTAGTCGTGAATGGAATATCAGAAAAGGAGTCAGACTTATTAACAGCGGAGAATATGTTGAAGCGGCTGAATGGTTCGATGAAATGCAGGAAAAAATGCTGGAAAAGAATGAGTTTGATTCAGAGGTTTTTACCCTTGAATTTTATGCAGAATATCTTCGGAACAAGGGGAATGATTTAAAAAAAGAAAAGCACTATTTGGATTGTATACGTTCTGATTACAAGGGTCACCTTGCCGATGAGATACTTGCAGAAAAGGCAGCCGTTGATAAAAAGTGTCAGGAATTGATCAATGCGCAGAAAGCGGAAGTGGACGAAGATCCGAACAAGTATAGAGATACTATCCCATTTGTTGGAATGAATGCGCTGTATATTGATAAAACGTATCTTGGTACACATTACGGAGAAGCCGAAAAAGGGATAATATACAAGGATGGCATATCCTACTATACATACGAGTACACCTTTGTAACCGTATATGGCGATCTGCTGCTTATGAAAGTGACCTGTACGGATTATTTAACAGAGAATGTAGTTACAAATGTAAAAAAATATAATGAAGCCTATTTATGGCAGGGCGACGTACCGAATGTTGTTGCTTCCGAATACAAAGACGTGAAAAAGCCCGACACAAGCAGCAAACCCGGTTACAGCGGCAATTACGGCGGATATGAATACAACGATTATGAAGACTTCTACTATGACCACGAAGAGGATTTTGACAGCCTTGACGATGCGGAAGATTATTACAATGAATATTATGATGATTTTGATTAATCGGTGTACAAATAACGGTACAGAAAAAACTTTCGATCCTGCATTTCATTGACTTTTATGCCTATGCGAAATATAAAAAAAGCAGAAGAAAGAACAAAGCAAAAGCTTTAAATGGAGGATGATAATATGTTTTTATTCTGGTTTGCAGTTGCTATCGCTATTGGTGTTTCGGAAGAAATAAAGCTCAGCTATGATGCCTATAAATATCACCAGAGAGGCGGATTTTATGCTGATCATCCCTGCTTTAAGCCAAAGGATTATAATAACAAATAACCAAAACGCTGCAGCTTAAAATAACTTGCAGAATATAATTCCTTGCCGAGTTACTATCAGCAAGGGATATTCAGTATATGAGATTTGTGCTGTTGATTCTGCAGGACAAACGAAAGGAGAAATAATCATGAGCAATAAGAATGACGATTTTGATTTTGATGATTTTCTTATGTTTGAAACCATAAAAGGCGGCGGATGCCTTGTATCTGCGCTGTCGATAATTGGCACTATCGGGTTTATTATTGCGTTGATTGTATAAGGCGAATTATAGCTGTTCGGTATAAAATTAAGCAAAACTTATGAGTCCAATTTCGTGATTGGATTGCACGGCTTCTCTAACAGAACCCAGCGGTCGTTGGTTCAAATCCAGCCTCCGCAACCACTAAAAACCTCGCAGGTACGTTATTTGCGAGGTTTTTTTGGCTTATTTGTCAAGAAAAGTGCTTTTTACCCTTACCGTACCCTTACGGGATTTTTGGTAAAATTGATGTTTTATAGGGTACATTTAAGGGAACGCTAATTGAAGCGCAGCGTTCGTTTCGCTGTTTTGAAAAAGGCACGAATTAGCTGCCGTTAATATCATTTTTTTCGAGAATGACATAGATATTTTGAAAAACGGCAGAAACGTATTGCTGCATCAAATATCAGCGGTTCCTTGTATTACAACCACAATTGCATTTAAGTAAGCAATAAAGAAGTTCATATCAAAATCGGATACGGAAAAACATGCCATTTTCCTCGGCAAATATATTATTGAGCATAACGCAGCCGCAAATAAATTTGTAGGCTGCTGTTTTTTATGGCAAAAGCCATTCAGACATAATGCTCCGATTCTGCTTTTTTATAGATTACAGGTATGCCCGTGTTTCCGCCGATAACAACGGTTTCTCCGACCCCAATTTTATCATAGTCCTTATCAAAGCAGCAGATGTTCTCGAAAATTTCTCCGTTTATTTCGACCGTGCAGAAATAAAAGCTGCGGATATTATAGAATAAATGCTGTTTTCGGTTTGATGAACCAACGCTGTCGGTTTCTTCGTATGGCTTTACGGACGGATTATTTCTGCCGCTGACCTTTCCCCAGCGCTCCTTTTTCTCGGTCACAACGGCATAACAAGCGGCGATATTCCGATGCTTTATACAATGTATAAATTTCGGCAGCGCAATTATACAGAGAATACAGGAAGGCACGAGCGTTTCTCTAAGACAAAATAGGGAGTAGACGGCGAAGAATATAAAAAGAATTTCACCGACAATTACTAAATTCCGTTTGCGGCTGAAATGGTTTTTTTTATTTATCATTTTTATATCTTCTTCAGTCACCTGCGAAGTATTTTTCAGATATTCTATTTCAACATCGGAACAATACAGTCTTTTCATGCTTTCAAGCCTTTCTGCAATTTTTTTAATTATAACCCAAGAAAAACTTTTAGTCAAGAGGGGAGGAAATGCTTCCGATGTCGGATAGAATACGTCCGATAGTGGAAAACGGTCGCAGAAGTCACATTTCTGCCCTCATTGCGGTGCAGAGCTGCAAGAGGAAAGCTTTTTCTGTGGGCATTGCGGAAACAAAATATAAATTGTTAAGGCGGTGATCTAATGGGTTTTTTAGATTCTTTAACTGATACTCTACTAAATGGTAATGCTAACGATGCCGTATCGAAAATTAAGAATTTAGGCGGCGGAATGTTAGGAAAGTTAAATGAAACGAAGCAAATGGCAGAAGAATTAGCATCACGCCAAAGACCGGGAACGCTGTGCTTTCAGTCGTGTCCCGTAGACGATGAACGCTGCGAAGGCTGTCTTGCAAAACAGCAGGAGATCTTAGTATAATATAAAATTGTCTCTTGTCAACTAAAGGACAACTGAATCTTACAAATGTAAGCGGCAATTAAGGCAAAGCCTGAAAAATATAAATATTACTTATGAAAAGCGGTCGTGATCGTGTGATCATGACCGCTTTTTTGAGTGTTTATGTTAGTTTTTTATCTTGAAAAAAAGGTTTTGCTGTGATATAATGTAGAAAAAGCATCACCAAACAAGTTCGTCAGCTTCAGCTGGATACTTGTTTATTGTCACTTCGGAAACAACTCCGTCTTGAATATGGATGACACGATTTGCCATTCGTGCGATCTCTTCGTTATGTGTTACCATAATTAGCGTTGTTCCGTTCCGCACCGCCTTTTGGAGCAGTCCGAGAACATCTATGCTTGTTGCATAATCAAGAGCAGCTGTCGGTTCATCGGCAAGAATGAGTCTTGGTTTTTTCGACAGAGCGCAGGCTATGGTTACACGCTGCTGCTGACCGCCCGAAAGCTGTGTGGGATATTTATTGGCTTTATCGGCAAGTCCTACCATTTCAAGCGCTTCTGCGATAGGTATGGGGTCATTGGCAAGGCCGTCGATGAAATCAAGGTTTTCCTTGACTGTGAGGGTGTTTATAAGGTTATATGCCTGATAAATAAATCCGAGGGAGTATCTTCTGTAATCGGTAAGCTTTCTTTCATCTGCTTTGGAGAGGTCAACGCCGTCAAAAACGAAGGAACCCGAGGTTGGGCGATCCATTCCTCCGATGATATTGAGCAGAGTAGATTTTCCGCAGCCTGATTTGCCGAGAATAACGAGAAATTCTCCCTCATATATGTCAAAATCTACTCCTCGCAGAGCTTTTGTAAGATTTTCGCCGCTGCCGAAGTCCTTTGTTATGTCCCTAAGTGACAAAAGCGGTTTTCTCGGCGTGAAAATACCGAGATCAAGTCCTTTGCTTTCGACTGCGATCGCCGTAAGCTCCGCAAGTGAGGACGCAAGGCTTATGTCCTCGTCCGTGTAGAGTGAACCGTCTTTTTTGTTGATTATCTGCATACAGCCGATTATCTCGTGCTTGTTTACAAGTGGGACGCATATCATACTTTTCGTGACGAAACCGGTGGATTCGTCAAATCGGCTTGCCCAATGGCTGTCATTTCGGCAATCGGTTATAACGGTCGGCTTTCCGCTGCTTATGACCTCGCCTGCAATGCCTTCACCGTAAGCAAGGCTCATCCCAGTCAGGTCTGCTCCGCCGACCCAATAGGAGGGGTGTATCCTATTGTCGCCGTCTTTATTATAATACCATATAGTGCCTGCTTCGGCACCGATGAATTTTATTGTTTTATTAAGCGAGGAACGCAATGCGTTTTCCAGCGAATCATCTTCCTGCAAAGCACTTGTGATCTCCCATATCATTTGGCTGTAAGCGATCTGCCGATCATTACTGTTAAAGTCCTTCATAAGCCACCTCAGAATTATTTCTTTTTTAGATTATATCACAATAAATAAATAATGTAAACCCATTATCAGGAGAAAAAATATGTATCGAACGGGAAAAAATCAAATGATCAAAGCTATATTTCGCAGCAATCACGGTTTTACAGCCGCTTTTGCCTTTTTCTATATTTTGCAGGCAGCTCTTACTATGTGGATGCTTATACTTCCATCATCTGTGAGGGGTACAATAGAAAATTTTTCCGATGAATATAATATGGCACAAGCGTATATCTTTTCGGGAATAACCTATGAAGCTTTCGGCGAGAAAATGGAGGAAATAACGGGAATAGAAGCTGTCGACGCAAGATTTGTGCTTGACAGTCCGATGACAATGCCCGACGGAAAAGTCCTGACGCCGAGATTTATCCGCACCTCGGACAGCAGCTTTCAGAGAATGTATGTATACGAACGACTTGATGATGCAGAGTTGATTAGGCGTTACGAAGATATGCCTAAGATAAAATGTACTGGAAGTTTCGCATCGTCAAATGAGCTTTCCGTCGGTTCGGTGTTGGAGATAAACGGCAGAGAAACCGTACTTTATGAGATCGTGACCTGTCCCGAGGGGATGTTTTATTTCCGTGATGACACCTCTTGGTATGACAACACGGATTTCGGACTTGTTTTCATTGATAGGGATGATTTTGACGGGATATTCGGAACGGCAGGCTATGCAGATCAATTCCTGCTTCGCTTTAACGGTGCAGCCGACGAGCAGGACGCTCTTGACGAAGCCGCAAAGCTGCTCGGAGAAAGCGTTATTTCATCATATCTCTATGAGGGTTCGGACGCACAGAAAATAATGTATGAAAACCTTGACACAATGACGCTGATAGCGTACGCTCTCCCCGTCCTTATCCTTGTTGTAAGCATTTTGTTCTCCTGTCTTTTCATATATCAGGTCATATCGAAAATGAGCAGAATGATAGGCTTGATGAGAGCGGCAGGTTACAGATACGGAGAGGTCTTAGGGGTGTTTTTATCTTATATAGGCGTCATTGCAGTGCCTTCTTCTCTTGTAGGAATGGCAGCAGGAATGGGACTGGTCGTTTTCACCACAGGGATATATAAGGATATTTATTCGCTGCCCGAAATAAACTATTCGGGAAATATCCTGCTGATGATACTTATTCCGTTTATCATAGTATTCTCGGGAATGATCTCCTGCCTTATGTGCAGCGGCTCAATCGCAAGGATAAGACCTGCCGAAGCTTACACCGAAAACAGCGTTGCAGCGAAGCAGAAAAGTCCCAAGCTCCTTGAACACGTTGATCTTAATGTATATGCTAAAATAGCACTCGGTTCGGTTCTTCGCAGTCCAAAACGATTTGTAATGTCGATCGCCTGCATAACAGCCTGCTTTTGCATAATCCTTGTGGCGGTGTGTTTCTCGTTTTCAAAGGATATTGCAGGAGAGCTGACCTTTGATGTGAGATACAGATATGACTGCATAGTATATTTCAACTCCGTGCAAAATGAAGATGAAATGCTTAAAGCTATCAGCGAAACCAATTGTACAGAAGCCGCCGAACCTGTTTATGTTTTCTTTGAGGATATTGAATTTGGCGAAAAAAAGCGCCGCGTTCAGATCAATGGCATCTCCGATGAAAGCACTATGATCTTTCCGCCCGATATAAACGGAGATCCGCTGTCCGTTCCCGATGAGGGTATAATTCTTGAAGAAAATACGGCAAAGGAGCTTGGTGTGAAAGCAGGGGACGTTATAACCGTTTCGGGACAGGCTGTCCGTGTTTCGGCAATATCAAGAGAGCAGGTGAACATCATTCAATACTGCTCGTACGCTCAGGCAAAGGCTCTTAACGGCGATCTTCCGAATGCTGCGGCGGTGAAATTATCCGACGGAGCAGATAAAAATGATTTCAGCCAAAAAATCAGCCGCATAAAGGACTATTCTCACAGTGTATATCTTTCTAACCAACAGCGCGATATGATGAAAGATATGAGAAGCTTTGATATACCTGCGCTGATAATCATGGGATTTGCGGTGGCGGCAGGACTTATCATAACATATAATATGTTCACCATAAGCATAAATGAAAAACGCCGTGAATATGCACTTATGATAATGCAGGGACTAAGCCGCTCAAAGCTTTTTCTTATCACTCTCACCGAATTGGCGGCACAGTATGTTATATCCTGCGCTCTCGGCTGTGCGGCAGGGCCGTTCGTTGCCCAAAAAATGCTTGAAATAATTAGTATGGGAGGACAGAAATTTCCTATGGTCGATTTAGGACTTGCTTTGCTTATCACATCGGTGATAACGCTTGTATATATCACCATAGGCAGCATTCTTACTCAGAAAATGATAAAAGATATCGATCTTCCATCGGTCATCAACGGCTCGGGGAAGTAATATTCTCTTCTGTTTTCCCTTCAAGCTGTTCAAGTCTTGTTGTATCTATATGTGGGATAGGCTTCCATTTGATATCCGTATTGAAAAAGGATATGAAGCCGAACACTAAGGATAACGCCATATATGCAGGAAACAGCAGTATCGTAACAATGTTTTTCTTAAGCGAAAGCCGTTCGCACAGTATCGTACCGATGATTGGAAGCATCAGCAGTATGCAGGAACGAAGCAGACTTACCGAAAGCGACATCAGCACCTCGGATAATGTCATCGGTGACAACAGCATCGAAGCAATAACAAGCGCTTCACCGATAATGACTGAAAAAATGAACAGATTGCAGCAAATATCGAACAGCAGTCTTATCCCGATAAAAAAATGTCCGAAGGCGTATTTCAGCGTTGGCAGCAAATATCTTTTCATAAGCTGCGTTCCGCCGATCGACCAGCGATAACGCTGAGTCAGCGCATCTCCGAGCTTTGTCGGCTGTTCATCATAAAAAATCGCATTGTCCGCAACGTCAATGGTGTGTCCCTTTATGATATGCTGTACGGAAAACTCCACATCTTCGAGCATAGTATATGTAAGCCAGCTTTCCTCCGACAATGCAGACATCTTTACAGCAAAGCCTGTTCCCGAAACCATTCCGCCAAGACCTGCTTTTGCCAGCGGCATCGAATGGAAGCGTATAACGTATATCCAGAAGACCGCAAACAGCTTCGTTATAATGTTAGTGTTATGATTTTTGGAAGCTCTGTAACCCTGGGCGATATCGGCTCCATTTTCGAGTGATTTGTTGATCTCATAAATGAAATTACGTCCCGCAATATTGTCAGCATCGAAGAATACTACCGACTCGAAATAATCAGGATAGTCATTCTGTATCTGACTTATCCCCCAGTTGAGAGCCTGACCTTTGCAGGTATCTGTCGGTTCGTTCCTTTCATAAACAACAGCACCGTGTTCAAGAGCGATCTGTTTCGTGCTGTCGGTGCAGTTATGCGCAACAACGAATATGCAGATCTTGTCCTTGGGATAATTCTGTTCTTTTAAACTGTCGATAAGGTTCCCGATGACCTTATCTTCGTTTCTCGCACAGATAACTACGGCCGTTCTTAGCTCTCTGCCCGTTTCGGAATACGGAACGGGTGGCTTTTTCTTTATAAACAAGCCAATAATGCCGAAAATCATAATAAAAATATAATAAAGATAAGTAAAACCTACCAGTATTTTTCCAATCAGCATAAGTATTTCTGACATATACATCGCTCCTCTTTAGGTCAGCTGTGAACTATTTTCAATAAAAAGTCATATTATGATTTTATTATATACTATAATCAATAGGAAATCAAGGGTGAGAAAACATTAATACTAAGTTCATATCAACCGTAAGACTAAATCCTCGGATATAATAATCCAATTCTGCGTCAAGCTCCCGTGCAATGTTATTGCAATGACGGCAGGCAGCCTGCCTGCGGTCGCCCTCCAAGGTAAACAAGTTTACCTACTTGGATTAT
>CAMJES010000058.1 GCA_946404705.1 uncultured Ruminococcus sp.
GATCGGGGTCGCGGATAAGGAACTCGTTGTTTCCGACCGGCTGAATTTCAAGATAGTCGTAAAAGCTTGCTATCTCCTTTATTTCTTCCCACGGACGTCCGTCCTTGATAGCAGTAAAAAGCTCGCCTGCTTCACAAGCGCTGCCAATGATAAGTCCCTCACGGTGCTTCATAACCTCGGATATAGGAATTCTCGGGCGGCGGCGGTAATATTTAAGGTTGCTGTAAGATATAAGCTTGTAAAGATTTTTAAGTCCGATAGCGTCCTTTACAAGAATTATCTGGTGATACATTTTAAGCAATCTCGGATCAACGTCCTTAACACAATCATTTATTTCCGATATGCGTTTTATTCCATTTTCCGAAACAAGCCTTGAAGCAAGTTTGATGAAAATTCTTGCCAGCATTTTTGCATCGTCATCGGCGCGGTGGTGGTCAAATTCACCGAGCTTAAGCTCCTTTGCAACGCTGTCAAGCTTATGACGTTTTAGCTCGGGCAGCATACTTCTGCTCATTACAACGGTGTCGATCATCGTAAAATGGAACTCTATTCCGTACCGCAGACAGCCTGCTTCGATAAACGAACAGTCAAAGCCTGCATTATGCGCAATCAGAACGGGCGCTTCACCGCAGAATTCAATGAATTTATGAAGAGCCTCTTCCTGCGAAGGTGCGTCCTTTACATCATCGTTTGTTATGCTCGTAAGCTTGGTTATCCTTTCGGGGATATCCTTTTCGGGGTTAACAAAGGTCTGGAACGTTTCCTCAATTTCAAGATTACGAAGCTTAACAGCGCCTATCTCAATAATGCGTTCAGCTTCGGCGTTAAAACCGGTCGTTTCTATATCAAAAACGATAAGCTCGTCCTTTATATCCTTGTCACGGAATAAACGAACAGCTTCGGCGCAGTCATTTACGGAATAGGCTTCACATCCGTAAATTACCTTGAAATCTCCTCCGCCCTTACGGATATCTGCGACTGTTGAGCTTGCTTCGGGAAAAGCCTGAACAACGCCGTGGTCGGTTATTGCTATCGCCTTATGACCCCATTTGAAAGCACGTTTTATAAGTTTTGAAACGGGAGTTATTGCGTCCATCATCGAAATGTTTGAGTGGACATGAAGCTCAACGCGCTTGGTTTCAGCATCATCGGTTTTCTCAACACGCTGAACCTTCATAATGTCGTTAGCCTTGAACACAAGCTCATTTTCAAAGGAATCAAACTCTGTTCTTCCGCGAACGAGAA
Source organism: uncultured Ruminococcus sp. (assembly GCA_946404705.1). Lineage (GTDB taxonomy): Bacteria > Bacillota > Clostridia > Oscillospirales > Ruminococcaceae > UMGS363. The sequence continues at coordinate 1,246 of CAMJES010000058.1, forward strand.
CCGTTCCGCCCTTTGCAAACTTGGCGAGAACATTTTCATCTTCCTTATTCTCAAAGCTTTTTATCGAAATTGAACTTGTATAGTCGGTGATACTAAGGCTGACAACACGCTTTTCACCGTTTTTGGTGCGAATTTCCTTTTCCTTATAATCAAAGGCGTCACCCCAAATAACAACATTGCTGACCTTGCCCTGAATATCGGCTATATTTACAGGCGGAGCTTCTATCTTCCTACCCTTTAATATCTCTGCATTTTCGGAAAGTATCGGCAGATCCTTATAGTCAAGAGTTACAATATTATCTGCTGAGATCTCGGTATCAAATGCAGCCGCATGGTCGGGCGGCGGAAGCTCAGGCTGAGGCATACTTGCCATAAAAGCTTCAATATCGCGCTCATAGCTTGAAGTTCTGTTTTCGGATACAGAAAGCGATTTTAAATCAACAGAAACATCAACCTGAAAATACTCACGGATAAGCTTCGACATTTCACGCTCAAAGCCTGCTTTTATAAGCATATCCGCACCTGCGCCCTTTATCGCAATTGTCGCTTTTTTGTCATTTACGCTGTACATTGCGCCCTTAAAGCAGCCGTTTATCAGCGAAATTTTCTTTTTAAGCTGCATAACAAGTTCGGGCAGCGCTTTTTCGCTGAAAATATTCGGGGCATATCTGCAAATAAGGTTCAGAGATACATTCAGCGCCTTTCCGAGCGCCGTTTCAAAATCTGTTATGTATTCGCTGCTTTGAAGCTGTCCGAATGACGCATAAATATATATGTCCGAAAAATTCGGTGTATATTGCAGTTTCAGAATATCACCCTTGCCGATAGAATTCGGTATAAACTCGGTATATTCCGAAAAAAGCTCTTTTATAAGCAATTGTTTCAACTCCTAAAAATGCTGTTGTTTGCCTTTTGCATAGCGAGAGTGTTATTCCCCTATCTTTCTTATTTCGGCAAGAAGCTCATCGAGAATTATTTCCTCGGGAATTTTTCGTATTACCTCTCCCTTTTTGAACAGAACGGCACAGCCGTCACCGCCTGCAATTCCTATATCTGCTTCCCGTGCTTCACCGGGGCCGTTCACAACGCAGCCCATTACTGCAACGGTTATATCCTTATCAATATCCTTGACTGCATTTTCGACCTTTTGAGCAAGCGATATAAGATCTATCCTCGTTCTTCCGCAGGTCGGACAGGAAACAAGCTTCACGCCGCTTCCCTTTCCTATTGCCTTTAAAATATCTTTAGCCGCATATACTTCTTCAACCGGATCGGCAGTAAGTGAAACACGGATAGTTTCGCCAATTCCGTCACATAGCAGCGAGCCTATTCCGACAGCGGATTTTATAAGTCCCATTCGTGCTGTTCCTGCTTCGGTAACTCCGAGGTGGAGAGGATAACTGCATCTCTCCGAAAGCAGACGGTATGCTTCTATCATCGTTTTTACATCGGAAGATTTTATTGAAATAACGATGTCGTCAAAATCACATTTTTCAAGCAGCGCAGCATGACCGAGCGCGCTCTCAACAAGTGCTTCGGCAGTCGGTGATCCGTATTTTGCAAGGATATCCTTTTCGAGAGAACCCGAGTTAACACCGATGCGGATAGGGATATTCTTCTGTTTGCATATATCGGCAACTGCCTTTACTCTGTCCTGTCCGCCGATATTTCCTGGGTTTATGCGTATCTTGTCAATGCCCATTTCCGCACTTTTCAGCGCAAGTCGATAATCAAAATGAATATCCGCAACAAGCGGAACGGAAACCTCGCTTTTTATCGCAGGGATAAGCTCCAGAGCCTTTTCATCGGGTATGGCGGCTCTTATGATATCGCAGCCTGCTTCTTCAAGACGCTTTGCCTGAATAACGCTGCCCTTTATATCATAAGACGGAACATTCAGCATCGACTGGATATAAATTTTCTTTCCGTCAAAGGTCAGGTTTTTTAGTTTTACCGGTTTAACCTTACGCATAAAACCTCCGTTATTTTACAAAGATATTCTTTACATCATTGAATGTTACAGCTATCATAAGCATCATCAGCAGCGCAAGTCCGACAAAGTGTATCATGCCCTCTGTTTCCGCTTTCATCGGCTTTCTGCGTATAGCTTCAATAACAAGGAAAACAAATCTTCCGCCGTCAAGCGCAGGTATCGGCAACAGATTAAAGATACCGATGTTCACCGTTATAAGCGCCGCAAGCTGGAGCAGAAAATTCCAGTCCAGTCCCTCTTCCGTAACAGAAGAACCGATAGTTGTAACAATCCCGACAGGGCCCTGCAGGTCGTTAAGACCGTATTTTCCCGTCACAAGATCGCGCAGCGACATCAGAACTATCCTTCCGCAGTAAACGGCATTATTGAATGCATACGGCACAACATTTTTTATTGTGATCTTTTCCGCAAGAACCTTAAAATCATATTTAAGAGTAGCTTTCCCCGTGTTTTCATCGGTAATCATCGGGAATTTTACGCTTTTAAGCTCAATCCTTTCGCCGTCACGCTTAACCGTAAAATCAACAATTCCGTCAACATCTGTGCTTAAAAGATAGGTTATGTCACGGGCAGTAAAAATCTTTGTTCCGTTGATTTTTTCAATCGTATCATTGAGCTGCAAACCGTAATTCGGGCTGACAGCATTTTCTTCAAAATAAACTATCTTTGACGAAACTCCAACGCCGCTGACTGTCATTGCAATGACGGAGATAACAAAACCAAGCACCAAATTCATAAACGCACCTGCGAGAATGACAGCCATTTTTGCAGGCACGGGCTTTTTTCGGAACGAATCGGGGTCGTCGGAATCCTCGTCCTCACCCATTGAGCAGAAACCGCCGAGCGGTAAAAGGCGAAGCGAAAACGTTGTTTCTTTACCATTTTTCTTATAAATTACCGGTCCCATTCCGATTGCAAATTCCGTAACCTTGACTTTGCAAAGCTTTGCGACAAAATAATGACCGAACTCATGCACGATAACGATTATCCCGAAAATGAAAATTCCGATAATAATTGACAAGAATGTTTTCATTACTGATGTACTCTCCTAAAAACGAACTCTCTTGCAGCAGCATCCGCCGCAGCAACATCGTCATACGACCCGATATTTGTAAACGGGAATTCTTCAAGCGCTTCCATGGCAAGTTCACCGATTTTCAAGAATGAAATCCTGCCCTGCAAAAAAAAACGCACCGCTTCTTCATTTACGCTGTTGACGATACAAGTATATGCTCCGCCAAGCTTTATTGCTTTTATCGCCGCAGAAAGACAATCGAATGTTTCAAAATCGGGCTTATAAAATGACAGCGTTCCATAGTCTGTCAAGGAAAGCGGCTTTACATCACATTCCACTCTTTGCGGATACAAAAGCGCATATTGAATAGGTATTTTCATATCAGGAGTTCCAAGCTGTGCAATAACCGAGTAATCATCGTATTCGACCGCCGAATGAAGAACGCTTTCACGGTTGACGACAATTTCTATCTGCTCAGGCTTAACACCGAAAAGCCATTTTGCTTCGATAAATTCAAGTCCTTTGTTCATCAGCGTTGCGGAGTCAATGGTTATCTTGTTTCCCATACTCCAGTTAGGGTGCTTTAATGCGTCTGCTGCGGTAACTTTTTTCAGTTCGTCTTTTGTTTTGCCGAAAAAAGGCCCTCCCGAAGCAGTAAGTATTATCTTGCGAAGTGCTTTTCTGTCATTTCCCTGAAGGCATTGAAAAATTGCCGAGTGTTCGCTGTCGATCGGGTATATCTTCACGCCCTTCTCCGCCGCCGACTTCATCACAAGCTCACCGCCTGCGACAAGCGTTTCCTTATTTGCCAGAGCGATATCTCGTCCTGCTTCAATAGCCCTTAACGTTGGAAGAAGTCCCACCATTCCAACAACGGAATTTACAAAAAGATCGGTTTCTTCAATAACCGCAGCACGGCACAATCCGTCCATACCGCAGCCTATCTCAATATCTGTATCCGAAAGCTGCTCTTTCAGCTCGGAATATTTTGTTTCATCATAAATGCAAACATAATCAGGCATAAACTCATGCACTTGTTCAGCAAGGCGTTTAACGCTGCTTCGAGCGGCAAGAGCTTTAACTTTTATATTATGCTTACGGCAAACATCAAGCGTTTGCTCACCTATCGAGCCTGTCGAACCTATCAGAGAAATTGTTTTCATTTGCTCAAAAGCTCACTCCCGTAATTCTGTAAAAATCAATTTTAGGGTATGCAAAAACAGCATACCCTAAATTATCAATAGAATATCTTGATATATTCAAATGCAAGAGCCATAAACGGCGCAACTATAAGAACGCTGTCGAAGCGGTCGAGGACTCCTCCGTGACCCGGCATTATCTTGCCAAAATCCTTGATATTGTTCTGCCGCTTTATAAGTGACGCCGAAAGATCTCCGATTATGCTCAAGAAGCTCGTTATCAGTCCGACAATTCCCGTCCAGATGTAATTGGTGGAAAACTCGTAACCCTTTGAATGCATTATCATTGAATAAACAATAACGAAAATATAAAGGATAATGATATTTCCGACAATTCCTCCGACTGCGCCCTCAACTGTTTTTTTAGGTGAGATCTCGGGGCAAAGCTTATGCTTGCCGAAGAATGTTCCGACAAAGTACGCAGCACCGTCACTCAGCCATGCGGCTGCAAGACAAAGCACAACATAAAATGCACCGTGCAGTTCATCCATCTTATTGAGCAGCACAAGACAGCTCATCGCTGCCGAAGACAATATCGTCGAAGCTATCATAAAGCAAAGCTTATCGTAACTGAGCGTTTTATGATATGCAATAAAACCTGTCAGCATAATAAGAACGCATACCGCCGCAACAATATATATCACATTCATGCTGCAAAACTGCGTAAGGAACGGCAATGCGCCTGCATAAATAAAACAGACCGCGCTGTGAAGCTTAAATTCCATACATTTGCAGTTTGAAAACAGTTCGTAGACGATCATAACTGACAAAGCGGCGATCGCAATTTCAAATACAATTGTATCCGAAAGCAAAACAATAATAACTCCGATGGTGATTCCGACAATTGCTGTCAAAATTCTTGTAAGCATAATTTATTACTCCAAAATAATATTGCATATCCTTGATCTTCAGCTGATAACCGCCGATTTACCGGCTGTCCCCAAAGAAACCGCTGAAAATGCCGCGGCAGATACATTTCTGCCATTTTCAAAACGCGAATGAACGCGGCGGCTTCCTAAATATATTATAGAACAAAACCGCATAGAATTATCCATATTTTTCCAAATTTAGGCAATAGCGCACAAAGCTTTTGTAAAGCGGCGCGAATCAAACTCCGCCGAAACGCCGTCCTCTTGAAGCGTAATCTTCAAGAGCCTTGTCAAGCTCCTTCGGTGTAAAATCAGGCCAAAGAACATCGGTAAAATAAAACTCCGCATACGCCGACTGCCAAATAAGAAAGTTTGAGATACGCTGCTCGCCGCTCGGACGGATAACAAGGTCAACATCCGGCATAGTCCCCGTATAGAGCAGACTTGTAATAAGACTTTCGTCAATATCGGAAACCTTGATATCACCATTTTGAAGCATTTCGGCGACAGAACGAACCGAGTGAACGATATCATCTCTTCCGCCGTAGTTTATCGCAACGGCAAGAGTCATCTCATCAAAATTCTCCGAAGCCTTTTCAAGCCGTACCATTTTTTCCATCATTTTCGGTTCAAGACGGGATTTGTCGCCGAGAAATATAAGCCGCGTCTTATCCTTGGCAAAATTCTCGGCTTCATCGAGATACTGCATAAAAAGCTTCATTATCATATCGACTTCCTGCTTGGGACGCTTCCAGTTCTCGGTGGAAAAAGCATAAAAAGTGATATATTTTATCCCGATATCCTTGCAGTAACGGGCAATCTTACGGAACGTCTGCGCTCCCTCGGCGTGGCCTGCAGTCCTCGGAAGTCCGCGCTTCTGAGCCCAGCGTCCGTTGCCGTCCATTATAAAACCGATATGCTTGGGCAGATTATTTTCACTTTTCATTATATAGACATGATTTCCTTTTCCTTAGCGGAAATAACAGCATCGACCTTATCGCAGAAAGTATCTGTTACCTTCTGAACATCCTTTTCGATATCCTTCATATCGTCTTCGGTGATCTCGTTGTTCTTCTTGAGAGTCTTGAGCTTGTCAAGAGTATCTCTTCTGACATTTCTGACAGTTACTTTAGCTTCTTCACCGAACTTCTTAACCTGCTTTACAAGCTCCTTGCGGCGCTCTTCGGTAGGCTGAGGGAATGCAAGGCGGAGAACATTTCCGTCATTTGTTGGGGTGATGCCGATATCGGAATTAAGGATAGCCTTTTCAATAGCCTTGAGCTGGCTCTTATCCCACGGCTGGATAACAAGAATTCTTGCTTCCGCAACGGAAACTGCAGCCATCTGCTGAACCGGAGTCGGTGTTCCGTAATAGTCAACAAGAACCTTATCGAGTACAGCCGGATTAGCTCTTCCTGCTCTTACGGTAGAAAGCTCGTGTTCAAGGCTGTTGAGGCATTTTTCCATTTTTCCCTGTGCTTTTGTTACGTTTTCGTTCATAATATACTCCTTTATTGCGGCTTTTTGCCGTATTATTAGTTTTGTGTTCTGTCGATAACTATCGTACCTACCTTTTTGCCAAGGCAGGCGTCAAAAATATTGTCCGGTCTGTTCAGATCGAATACAATTATCGGAATATTGTTATCCTTGCACATGGAAGCAGCTGTGCTGTCCATAACAGCAAGATTTTTAACAAGGATATCATTAAAGCTAAGCTCGTCAAACTTAACTGCGTCGGGGTATTTGTTCGGGTCTTTATCGTAAACGCCGTCAACCATTGTAGCTTTAAGTACGATATCCGCGTTTATTTCAGCAGCACGGAGAGTTGAAGCGGTATCGGTCGAAAAGAACGGATTTCCCGTTCCGCAGCCGAAGATAACAACTCTGCCCTTTTCAAGGTGGCGAACTGCTTTATTGCGGACATAAGGCTCTGCTACCTGATGCATTGCTATCGCAGTCTGTACGCGGACATTTACTCCGAGAGATTCGAGAACATCTGCAACTGCAAGAGCATTCATAGTTGTTGCAAGCATACCGATATGGTCAGCTCTTGTTCTGTCCATTGCGCCGCTTGAACGTCCTCTCCAGAAATTACCGCCGCCTACAACGATACCCATCTCAACGCCGATATCCGCGCATTTTTTTATGCTTTCACATATCGGTGTGATCACCGAGTAGTCAAGTCCGGTTTTCTTATCACCTGCGAGCGCTTCTCCGCTGAGCTTAAGAAGCACCCTTTTATATTTAGGTTCATCAGACATATTAACAAACTCCTTTGCATAATCTATCAATTATATTTTACTACATTTTGATCTGTCTGTAAAGTACCGAACGAAAATTTTTCTATAAATTTCACATTCAAGCAATATGCGTGAGCAGAAAATCCGCTATTTCGAGATAAGTATCCTTTTTCAGTCTGTCCCCGACAGATTCCGCCTTTGACTTTGGAAGCTTTCCGTCATTGCCGACAAGGAAAGTGTTTAGGTCGATATAATGAACTCCGTTTTCATTGGCATATTTGAGCAGAAGCGAATTGAAGCTCTCTATTTCGGTATTGGTAAGACCTTCGGTTTCGCTGTCTGCCTTTAGCGGTATAAGCGAGGTCAGATAAATCTTGGCATTTTCGTTGCTTTCCCTTATTTCTCCGATGAAAGTTGACAGTTCTTCAAAATCTGCTGCCGCAGCCGAGTTTGCTCCGAACATTATGTAAATGCTGTCATAATTTTTTCCGCCGATGAACGAAGCCGCTCCGCTTGTGATGATATCGGACGGAGAAAAATCGCCCGTGTACATATTGTCCCTCGGAACTGCGCCATAGTCGGAAAGACCCCTCATCTGGTTTGAAGCAAGAATAATCGCATTGTCGAAATACCCATCCTCGGCACGGGAGCTTTTCGGAACGGGATTAATTATATCCGTTTTTTCGGAATATGCTGCTCCATCCTCCAAAACTTCATTATTTTCATCGGTCAAATTTTTGGAAGCAGGCAGAATATCATCGCTGTCACTGCGCATATACAGCGCAAAGCAGGCAGCAAAGCTTGCAAAAATAAACAGCAGGATAAATGAAAATCTGAATTTAGCGTGTTTTTTTTCCTTTTGGATCTGCATTTGCCCGTCCTCCGTTTCCAAATTAAGTAAAAATCAACAAAATATACTATGATTATTATACATCATTTTATTTATCCTTTCAATAACTTTATGAATTGTTTAAAATTTATTAAGAATTCAAAACACTTGACAAAAACATATACAGATATTATAATATATAAAGCTGGTCTGTGCAGACCCAAAGACAGTTCGTTAGTGCCATCCTGTCTATAAAAAAAACCAGGACATCATAAACTCGGAATTTTTGGGTATGGTGTCGGCCATACCCTTTTTTATTTTAGGAGAAAGCTATGTATATACTAAAAACAGAAGCAGCATTCGACAGCGCGCATTTTTTATTCGGATATAACGGAAAATGCTCCAATCTTCACGGCCACCGCTGGAAGATCGAAGATCGGAAGAGCACACGTCTGAACTCCAGTCACCGGCTATGATA
>CAMJES010000059.1 GCA_946404705.1 uncultured Ruminococcus sp.
TACTACCATGGTGATTATGATTCTCAAATAGAACAACAGCGGCATGATTTTGAAAACATTTTTGTGGGTTACAATGAAATAGGCGAACTATGGTATATTGGAGAAACCGTCTTAGTAAACGATGTTGAAGTTGATTATTCGATGGACGGGATTTGGGGTACAAAATTGCCTCAACGGGTTGTTAATGATTTTGACGCACTTGTTGAAAGGTTTAGTTTATATGATAAATAAGAACTGTTTGGCAAAAGCGCACATATAAACTATCATACTTATTTAATGGTGTATTTTAACATTGGGATAAAGGCATAAAGGCGGGTCAGTGTTTGACGGTAACTTCCTTTCACTGTTCATACATCGTTGCGGCGGAATACACTTCGCTTTGCTCGTATATTCCACCGCAAGGATAATTGATTTTAGGAAAAGAATTAAGCGCAATTCACAATTTAGATTTACGATAATAATTTCTCATATCCGTTGTTCTATTATTATTGTGAATTGCGCTTTTTTTAGCTGTTAGTTTTTCGTTCTTTCGCTGCAAACTTTGCACTAAAGTTTAAGAAGTTTCGCTCTCTGCAGAGAGCGACCAAGGGCTTTGCCCTCTGGACACCCACCACCTTTGAAAAAGTGGACGAAACTTTTAGTCCGCTTCGCAGTTTTAACAACAAATGTAAGCTATGCAAATAATTCCGAATTCCGAATTAAACAGTAAAGAACCTCTGCGAAACCGTATAGCTTTCCCTCGGCTTAAGCTCGGTATATCCGCTCTTTTCACTCGGCATATCAAGGTTTGCCGCATTTACCTGCGCTGTCATCGGCTCGGGGCAGAAATAGTTCTTGAAGCCTTCGTGGTTCCAGACTATCCAGAACTTATACTTATCATCGACCTCGTAGCAGATCTTCTTTCCGCTTGCCTTGTCGGTCATTACGCAGCCGTAGAAGTCCTTTCCGTCAAGCTTCACCGTGCCTGCGGTGTACATATCGTTGCATATATCCTGAAGCACGGGGCATTTTGTTCCGTTCACATACTCCATATCATAGTCGCTAAGCGCAAGCTGTCTGCCGTTCGGGAGCCAACGCTTTTTATTGAACTGGAGTTTCTTCACGGCTGGAACTTGGAGCGTGATATCCTCCTGCTTTGCGCCGTCAACGAACGGGGCATTTATAGTAGTATGCGTTGCTATCGAAACGGGCATCATCACCTTTGAGCAGTTTTTCAGCGTGAGCGTATGCTTCAGCCCCTCAGCCGAAAGCTCTATTGTTATCTCGGCGGTGAACTTAACGGGGAAACAATTGAAGAAAAAGTCGTTCTCGTCATATTTATATGTAGTCGTAACAAAAGCGCGCTTTCCGTCCGCGGACATTTCCTTTATCTTGTGCGCGCGCTTATGGAGAAAGCCGTGAAGATGATTTTTGAAGCGTGTTTCATTTTCGGGAAGCTGATATACAGCGTCCGAGGTGCGCAGAACTCCCCTGTCGTGGCGGTTCGGGAGGTAGAGCGTGGGAAGTCCCCAAATTTCGGGTGACTGCATAAACTCTGCGATAGTAAGGTCGTCCGAATAGCGGAAGATCTCCATTCCCTTTTCCTCGTCACGGAAACGCATAACGTTTGTGCCGAGTGTCGGAACTACGATAGCGTGATATCTGCCGAAGCGCAGTTCGACCGCGTCTATTCCCTTGAATTTTATCATTTCAGCGCTGCTTTTTGCCATAATTATCGTCCTTTCTTAACCTTCATATTCTCTTACCCGAAGTGGAATGCCGACGCTCATTGCAAGTGCCTTTGCACGGCTTATATCCTCGGGCGGTATAACGTCAACGACCGTAAAAACGACCTGCGGCAGATACGATTTGCAGTCAGCCGCAAAGGCGAGCATCGCATCGAACGCATCGTCCCATTTCGGGTGCGTGACTTCGTTGTATTTTTCCTTGCAGTAGGAGTTGAGCGATATCGAAACTATGTCAACCGCACCCTGCAAAAGCTTTGCAGTCGGAACGCCGTGTATCTTGTCGCCGAGTCCGTTCGTGTTCAAGCGCACGGTAACTCCATAGTTCGCCTTGACGAATTCGCCTACCGAAATAACCTCGTTGACCCTTTCCATAGGCTCGCCGTAGCCGCAGAAAACGACCTCCTTGTACTTGCTCATATCGACCTTTGCAAAAGCCGCCTTTATCTCGTCAAGCGTTGGTTCGTGTTCAAGCCACAAACTTTCGCTGCCGTAAGCTCCGTCGCCGTTGTGACGTATGCAGAACGTGCAGTTACAGGGGCATCTGTTCGTGAGGTTGACGTAAAGCTTTCCGCCGACCTCATATAGAATTGTCATTCTTTTTTTCATTCATAAGACCTTACTTTTTATCAATTTTAAGCGAGATATCGAACGCCTTGACCGAGTGCGTGAGCGCGCCGACCGAAACGATATCAACACCTGTTGCGGCAACCTCTGCCATGTTGTCAAGAGTAACATTTCCCGAAGCCTCAAGCACAGCCTTTCCGTCTGCTATTTCAACGCATTTCTTCATCTGCTCGCAGGTCATATTGTCGAGCATGATAACGTCCGCATTGCAGGCAAGCGCCTCACGAAGCTCGTCCTCGTTTCGCACCTCAACTTCAATTTTTATCATATGACCCATCTTGCTGCGGAGTGCTTCAACAGCCTTTGTAATGCTGCCATAAGCGTCAATGTGGTTGTCCTTTAGCATTGCACCGTCCGAGAGATTAAAGCGGTGGTTCTTTCCGCCGCCGACCGTTACAGCGTACTTTTCGATAGCACGAAGTCCGGGGAGCGTCTTTCTTGTTTCGGTAACGTGAGCCTTTGTACCCTTGCAGCACTCGGCATATTTTGCAGTTTCGCTCGCAATTCCCGACATATGCTGCAAAATGTTGAGCGCAGTTCTTTCTGCTTTTAGTATAGCCTTGGTCTTGCCCGTCACAACAGCAATAACATCACCCTTTTCGACCTTGCCGCCGTCCTTGATGTTAATCTGAACGGAAACGTCCTTGTCGAGCATTTCAAAAACGCGTACAGCAATGTCAATTCCGCAGAGAACGCCGCTTGCCTTTGCAACGAAACGTGCGGTCGAAACATCGTCATCGTCAAGCAGATAGTCGGTCGCAGCGTCAACATAATTAATATCCTCACGCAGCGCACGTTCGATTATCTCATCTGTGATAAACTGTGGTAAATTCATATTTAAGTTCCTTTCAGAATTATTTGCATTTTTCAAATATCGTGGGAAATCCGACATTGTCAAAAGAATAGAGTTTTCCGCTACATAAATAGTTGACAATATCATCGGAAAGAGATACGTTTTCGGGAATTTCACCCAAATAAGCAACCCTGCCGCCTTTAAGAATTATAGGCGTTGTATCTTCATAGCCGTTTCGTATTTCGGTTATGCCATCTTCGTTAAATACACATTTTCCTGCCAATTCACCGTTTTCATAGACCGTCCATTCGCCGAGAATGTCACTCTGCTCGGCTAAAACGGACTTTTCCTTTGACAGAAACAACGGGCCGGATATCGTACCTATCTTGTGAAAGTATTCATACACGGATATATCTTCGGAATATGGCTCAAATTCTTCCCTGATAAGCTCCGTGTTCAAGCCGATCATGTCCATAACAAGAACACCATCGTCAATAACTGCCACCATTGAATTGATATACTCTTCGCCTTCGTATGAAGAGGTAAGTTCCAGCAGACCGTTTTTCACCGTGTATGTTCCGATTTGCTTTTCGTAAGCATCGAACGCCGTCACAGTTCCGTCCTCGCCGAAGGTGTACATCAAACCGTCAAATTTTTCGCTGTTAATAACATACCACGTTCCGACAAGAGAGCTTTTGCCAGCCGCATAAGCTCCGCCGCTTTTTTCTTCTGAGGTTTTTTCGGTAGTTTCGGCTGTCGTGGTTTCTTCCGTTTCCGCTTCGGCAGATGTAAGCTCGGTTTCGGTGACTATTTCGGTCATAGTCGTTTCCTGAACCGTACTTGAAGCTGTTTCACTTGCAGCCGTTTTCTGAACCGCACTTGTAACCGTTTCAAGCGTTGTTTCCACAGTTTCCGACATCGTCACAGATGAAGTATCGGAAACACTCTCGGCATTTTCCGAAGTTTCGGAGCCGCAGGCGGAAAGAACCGATGCGGAAAAAATGGCCGCAAAAACCGCTGTAAACGCCTTTTTCATAGTTAGATCTATCGAAGCTTGTCTGCTGCGCAAAATCTCTTGCAGATACGATAAATTCATTTAATAAAAAACTCCTTTTTACGGTAGGATCGGGTACTGTTCCTGATTTTTAAAGCTTCGGTGATCCCAGCTCGTTATAAGCAGGCTTACCGTATAAGAGCCGTCCGATAAATAGACCCTTGTAAAAACCGAAACGCCGTCCTTTTTGCAGTAGTCGCTGTTTTCTTCCAACTCCCAATCATCAGCAGAAAAACCGTAAGCTGCGCTGAAAAAAACAATAATTCTATCCCTTAAAGCAGCACATTCCTCTTCGGTCAAAGAAAGGGAATAAAGCGCAGTTTCGTCCAGTCCGCTTTCACCGTAAGTAAATTAAACTTTTCGTCAATATCAACGGAAATATCATTATAAATGCTGTAAAAAGAACTGAGCGCATCTTCAACAAGCTCCGCATCAACGGCAGCCTCGACTTCACTTCTGCTCATTCCGAATTTCAGCTTTGAAAGACAAAGTTCGGCGTTTTCGTTAAGCTTAACGCTTTCTGTTTCGGTCAAAGTAGTTTCGGCGGCACTTTCGGTGTTTTCTTCAAGCAAAGTTATCTCAGCACTTTCTGCAGATGTCAGCTGTTTGGCATCTGTATTTTCCGTGTCCGAACCGTGGATAATAATTCCGCTTTCACCGACAGATACAGTTGTTTCCGTAATATCAATAGAAGCGGTCGGAGTCTGCGCCGCTTCGGAGATCTCCCCGTCATCCTTGTTATCACCGCAGGCGGTCAGAAGCAGAGCCGAAAACAGGACAGCCGCCGTTAGCTTTTTCATAGTGCGCTCCTTTTATTTCGTAAAAAATGCAAGAGTTGGTTCGCCCTCGACCGATACAGCTTCGGGCGTAACAACGCAGTTTGCCGTACCCATCATTCGCGAATACTCCTCTTCTTCCTCTTTCGTGCGTGAAACACTTGCGGCTGTTTCCTCGGTTAAAACCGTTTCTTCGGAAGCCGATACAGTCTGTTTAGGCTCGGCATCGTCCTTGTCTATTCCGCAGGCGGTGAGAAGAAGCGCCGAAAGCAGAATTGCAGCCGCAAATCTTTTCATAATCCGTTCCTTAAAGCTCGTCAACAACGCTGAACGCCTTGCAAATGCTGTCCTGAATAAGCAGATCGGCAGCGCTGTCCTTCGGCGTGGGCGTTTTGTTTATAAGAACAAGGTGATTTCCCTTGAAATAGTCGATAAGTCCGCAGGCAGGATAGACCGTCAGCGAAGTGCCGCCGATAATAAGCATATCCGCCTCGGAGATAGCCTTGACTGCACCGTTCACGGTTTCCTGATTTAAGCCTTCTTCATAAAGCACAACATCTGGCTTGACAAGACCGCCGCATTTCAAGCAGGGCGGAGGGCCGTCAACGCTCTTTATGTATTCCGCAGGGTGATTTTCGCCGCAGCGCAGGCAGTAGTTGCGGTGAACCGAGCCGTGAAGCTCATAAACAGTCTTGCTTCCTGCCGCATAGTGCAGTCCGTCAATGTTCTGCGTTACGACAGCCGTGAGCTTGCCCATCTGCTCCAGCTTTGCAAGCGCGTAGTGTGCAGAGTTCGGCTTAGCGTCAAGACAGAGCATTTTTTCACGGTAGAATTCGTAAAAATCTGCAAGATGATTGACATAAAACGACCTGCTTAGTATCGTTTCGGGCGGATATTTGTACTTTTGGTTGTAAAGTCCGTCAACGCTGCGGAAATCGGGAATGCCGCTCTCGGTGGAAACGCCTGCACCGCCGAAAAACACTATCTTTTTCGCTTCAATTATCCAATTTTTGAACTGCTCCAGTTTTTCGTCCATATTATCCTCTTTTCAATCTAAAGGGTGGGGGATTATTAATTCGGAATTAGGAATTAGGAATTCGGAATTATTTGCATAGCTGTCATTTATCGGTAAAATCATATCCTTTTTACGGGACGGGAAACCCGTCCCCTACGATTTGCGGATATTTTTCGGAACAAAATAATTCCGAATTCCGAATTCATAATTCCGAATTAAATTTTAGTGTATGTGCAGAACCTAAACTTGACCCCTTCGTGTTCATGCTCGTCCGAACACTCCGCAAGCTTCCATTCGGGCAGCTCGTCAAGGTTCGGGAAGAACACCTCTGCGCCTGCTTGAGCGTCAATTTTCGTGATAAGCGCCTTTTTGCAGTAAGGCAGAAGCGCACGGTATATCTCTCCTCCGCCGCAGACGAAGACCTCGTCCTCTCCCTCGGCAAGCCGTACAGCCTCTTCAACGCTGTGAACGACCTCGACTCCCTCGGGCGCAAAGCTTCCATCTCTCGAAAGAACGATATTGCGCCTGTCCTTAAACGGCTTTCCGTTCGGCAGCGATTCAAGCGTTTTCCTGCCCATTATAACGGTGTGACCGAGCGTTGTGCTGCGGAAAAACTTCATATCCTCGGGGATATGGAAAAGAAGATCTCCGTTTTTGCCGATGCCGTAATCAGCGTCAGCGGCAGCAATTGCCGTAAGCATATCCGCACTCCCCTTTCATATCGCAACTTCTATCTTGAAATCGCCTTCGTGATATTTGTAACCGTCCAACGAGAAGCTGTCGGGCGTGAATTTGTAAAAATCATCTATCGAGCTGTCAATGTTAAACTTGGGCGCGTCAAACGGCTCGTTTTTGATTATCTCCTTGATTATCGGAACGTGCCTGTCATAGATGTGAGCGTTGGCAATAACGTGAACAAGCTCACCCGGTTGAAGTCCGCTCACCTGCGCAAGCATATAAACAAGCACGGCATACTGGCAGACGTTCC
Source organism: uncultured Ruminococcus sp. (assembly GCA_946404705.1). Lineage (GTDB taxonomy): Bacteria > Bacillota > Clostridia > Oscillospirales > Ruminococcaceae > UMGS363. The sequence continues at coordinate 6,978 of CAMJES010000059.1, forward strand.
AGTTGTTCGCCGTGAGCATATCCTGCGAACGCTGATTGAGCAGAGCGTTGAGCTTTCCGCCCGAAACGTTGAAGGTCATACTGTATGCACAGGGGTAAAGCCCCATTTCCGAAAGGTCGTGGTGGTTGTAAAGATTGGTCATTATGCGCCTGCTTGACGGGTTGTGTTTAAGGTCGTAAAGCACACGGTCAACTTGGTCGAAATCGCCCTCGGGATAGTGGTGCTTAACGCCGAGCTGATAGCCGTAAGCCTTGCCGATAGAGCCGTTTTCGTCCGCCCAGCTGTCCCAGATATGTGCGTCAAGGTCTTTGATGTTGTTCGATTTTTTCTGCCATATCCACAAAAGCTCCTTAACGGCGGTTTTCAGAAAAGTCCTGCGCAGGGTCGTTATCGGGAACTCTTTGGAGAGGTCGTAGCGGTTGACAACGCAGAAACGGCTTATCGTGTGTGCAGGAGTGCCGTCCTCCCACTTCGGACGAACGTCCATACCCGTATCCCACGTTCCGTTTTCGAGTATATCCTTGACATTATCTATAAAAATGCGGTCTGCAATGCTCATTTTCCGAAATTCCTTTACATAAACAAATAAATACTTAATGATATTATATCATACCTCAGCGCAAATTGCAAGAGAAAGAGAAAAATAATCACGGTATTTCAATTAATTCGGAATTCGGAATTCGGAATTATTTGCATAGCTGTCATTTATCGGTAAAATCATATTCTTTTTTTGAAGATGGGAAAGCACGTCCTCAACAATTTGCAGACATTATTAAGAACAAAACAATTCCTAATTCCGAATTTAAAAATTACGCATTACGAATTACGCATTAAATTAGCGTTGACTTTTTGAGAAAAAAATAGTATAATAAACCTATAATTTTACATAAGGTGGTTAAATTTTATGAACAAAAAAGAGCTTGCCGAGATAAAGAAAAATTTCGGCGAACACAGCGGTTTTTTCACGCTCAACCGTGTACTGACCGCTTACATAGATACGCAGAAAAACGTTCGTTGCCAATCCAACGAGCTGTTTTCTCTCACTCCCGAGGAGATCGGCGCTGTTCTTATGGAGTCCCTTTCAAAGGTGTTCCGCGGCAATCTCGGAAAGGGATTGCTTGAATACCCTTTTCCACGCGAACAATATGACGAGGGCGGTTCGCAGAGGGTGCTTTGGGAGGCGGTAAAAACCAAGCTTGCTGATGATACCGCTTGTGCGGCACTTTTGGAAAGAATTGTCAATAATCTTGCATACGAGCCTGCATATACTATAATCATCGGGCATTGCTCATACAGCATAATGTCGAGGGACAAAAATGACGATGATCTCGGCACGGCTGCTGATGAATACAACTTCATAGTATGCGCAGTTTGTCCTGCTGTGACAAACGATGACGGACTAATGTTTGACGGTGATACCAATTCGATTTCAAAGAAGCCAAACACCGAGCTTGTTATCGCAAGAGAGCCGACAGACGGTTTCTTCTACCCTGTTTTCAGCGACAGAGCGCCCGATGTCAACAGCGTTATGTACTTCACCAAATCGCCGAGAAAGCCGAATGTTTCGTTTGTCAATGATGTTCTCGGCTGCGAGTTCAGAATGAGCGCAAACGGCGAGAAAAAGACCTTTCAGCAGGTGATGCATGACGTATGCGGTGATGAGCTGAACTATACCGTTATAACGCAGGTCAACGAGAAGCTGCGCGAGCTTGTCGCAGAGTCGAAGAATGAAACGGAGCTGCCCGTTGTAGACGGAAACAGAATGTATAATATTCTCTCCGACTCGGGCGTAAGCGATGAAAGGCTTGAGGGACTGAAAACGATATTCGAGAACAAGGTGGGCAGCGGCGGACTGACCGCAACGAACCTTGTCGAGCCGAAAACGAAGCTTTCGACCCCCGAGATCACCGTCAGCATAAGCAAGGACGCAACGGAAAAGGTGAGAACGACCGTGGTTGACGGCAGAAGATGCCTTATAATCGACCTTGACGACCCTGCAATCGAGATAAACGGACTTGCGACAAGGATAAAGGGCAACTCGATATAAAACGCAATGCGAAAGGAATGGAAAAATGACAACAGAATTAACATATCAAGATTTTGAGCAGGAAGTGCTGAAATCGGAGAAGCCTGTGCTTGTGGATTTCTGGGCATCGTGGTGCGGCCCGTGCATGATGGTTTCACCGTTGGTGGACGAGCTTTCGGAGGAGATAACGGACGTAAAGTTCTGTAAGGTCAACGTCGACGAAGAACAGCAGCTTGCGGTAAAATTCGGCATAGAAAGTATACCGACATTACTTTTTTTCGAGGGCGGAAAGCTGAAAGATCAGCTTATCGGAGCTGTTCCGAAAGCACAGCTGAAAAAGTTCATCGGAAAGTGATTGTTTTAATGCGGAATTCGGAATTATTGCAGTCCAACGTATCTCTTTAAAACCGCGAAGCGGACAAAAGTTTACGTCCACGCTTTTCAAAGGGTGGCGAGGGGTCAAGGGGGCGAGCAGCCCCTTGTCGCGCTCCGCAGAGCGCGAAACTCCCCTAACGATAAACCATAGTGAAACGCACAACAGCGTAAAAAAACTAAATGTTACAAAAGCGCAATTCACATCAAAAACGGAAAAGAGAACAAGTTTTGTCAAATAAAAACTTTCTAAACCGTTAGTGTGAATTGCGCTTATTCTATTTTCCTAAAGTAAACTTTCCTCGGGGATAAAACGCGAGAAGCGAAGCG
>CAMJES010000060.1 GCA_946404705.1 uncultured Ruminococcus sp.
GACCACCGAGATCTACACTCTTTCCCTACACGACGCTCTTCCGATCTTCCCGACCTTGCGATACACCGTATCCTAACCGACCTTTGCTACAACAAGCAGAGCGAGGAGTACCTGACCAAGCGTTACGCAGGCTTTGCGCATGACGCTTCGGAGCAGTCCTCGGCGTGTGAATTGACGGCAATGCGTATCGAGCGCGAGTGTGACGACTGCTACATTGCGGAATATATGCATTCGCATCTCGGTGAAGAATTTGAGGGACTTATCGTTTCCGTGACGGAGTTCGGGTTCTTTGTCGAGCTGCCGAATACCGTTGAGGGTCTTGTTGCGATAGAGTCGCTTAAAAATGGAAATTACGAATTCAACGGAAAGTTCACCATAACGAACAATGGAAAACCTGCTTACTCGGTCGGTGACAGGGTAAAGGTCATCTGCTCGGGCGCAAGCGTTCCGACAGGACGGGTGGACTTTACTTTGGTTGAAGAATAAAAACTGCCCCGAAATGAAATCAACGTCATTTCGGGGTAGATTTATTTGTAAAATGATATACTATTTGTATAAAAACGCGATAATTATACTATATTTTGCTTAAAAACATCACTTTGCCCAATGCTTAAGCTTCGGAAGCTGCTCCTCATAGTAGGCTCTTGCCTGCTCGGAAGGGAACTGTTCGCTTGAAAAATGCTCAACGAGAAAGTTTATAATACTAAACACCAATAAAATACAGGAAAAAATCTGCGCCGAAATCCAATATATTCGAGATTGTCGGCTTAATTTATTCCAAATTTTAAATGGTGTTTAGTATAAAAATTCCGCATTCCGAATTTCTAATTCCGAATTTATTTCCAAATTTCTTTTATAATTCCGTCAAGATAGCTTTTCTGTTCCTCGGAAAGCTCCGAGTTGTTGCAGGTTTGATAGAATTCCGCGAAAAGCTCGGACGGGTAGCGGCGAACTTCTTCCGAAATGTCTTCGATAAGACGATTTTCCCTTGTCCGCTTGTTGTCATAGCCAAGCTTCATTATGTTCGGATAGACTGCACGAAGCCGCCCGATAGCCTCGGGAATGTCGTTTTCATCTGTAAGAGTAACGTGAATATAATCCTCACGGTTGAATTTGTCATAAAAATTCCTATCTGTAATTTCAATATACGTTCCTTTTATCTCCCGAAGGTCACGCAGAGGGCGAAGCGGAACCTCTTCTATTGAAAGCTCGCCCTTTTTCCCGAGAATTGCAAAGGTGACTGTCTTTTCGTCATTCACTTCGGAAAGGCTGTATTTGAGCGGTGTTCCGCAGTACCGAACGTGTTCTGAGGTGATGTTCTGTTTTTTGTGGATATGTCCGAGCGCGGCATAATCAAACGGCGCAAAGACTTTTGCCGGGATATTGTCCAGTCCGCCGACCGAAACGCTCTCCGAGCCGCCTTGCGCAGCACCCGTTATGAACTGATGTGCAATTATAACGTTACGCTCGTTTTCATCAATATCAAGATGTGCGACCGCTGCTTTAAATGCGCTGTCAAAGCTTTCGGTATCATCATCGGGATAAAATCTGCGCACATCGGACGGTCGTATAAACGGCAGCATATAGACATTGACCGTGCCGAACTCGTCCTTGACCTTAGTAGGCTCGGCAGTTCCGTTATAAACGGGGGAGAAATACACTCCTGAGGTCTGCATAAGGCTTGAACCAAACGCAATGCGCTCTGCGCTGTCGTGGTTGCCGCTGATAACGAATATCGGCTTGACTATCTGCGCAAGCCTTGAAATAAAGCTGTCGAAGAGCGCTACCGCTTCGGCTGACGGTGCTGATTTGTCGTAAACATCGCCTGCAATAGCTGCCGCATCGGGCTTCTGTTCCTTTGCAATGCGGAGAATTTCGTCAAGGATATAGCTCTGGTCGTCAAGCAGGGAAAATTCGTTCAGCCGCTTGCCGATATGCAGATCGGAAAGGTGCATAAGTTTCATTTAAACGTCCCTCTTTTCCGCATTTTTGAAAAGTATATCAACAACATTTTCCATAATATCAAGCTGCTTGTCGCCCGATTTAAGCTTAACGGCGATATAAGGTTTATCCGAGCCATTGACGGTCACTCTGCCCTTATACTCCGCAACGACAGCCTGTATCTGTTCAAGCGTTGCCGAGCTGATATAGAAATACAGTATCTCTCCGCGGCAGCGTATCTCGGTGATACCCATTGAGCTTGCCTTGTTTCGCAGCAGCGCAACGGTGATAAGACCCTGAACCGAGCGCGGAGGGTCGCCGAAACGGTCGATAAGCTCATCGATAAGCTCCAGACTGTCCTCGTTGGTCTGAACTCGTGCGATCTTTCGGTAGATATCAAGCCTTGCGGAAAGGCTTTCGATATAGGTTTCGGGGATATGCGCGTCAAGACGTACATCGACAGCACATTCGCCGGGCTTCTGCGGAGGAAGCTCGCCCTTCTGCTCGGCGATAGCTTCGTTTAAAAGCTGTATATACATATCATAGCCGACAGCTTCCATGTGACCATGCTGCTTTCCGCCGAGGATAGATCCTGCACCTCTTATTTCAAGGTCACGCATTGCAATTCGGAAGCCGCTGCCGAACTGCGTGAACTCGCGGATAGCGTCAAGTCGTTTTGCGGCGATCTCGGTGAGGACTTTACCCTTGCGGAAGGTGAAATAAGCAAACGCACGGCGGTTGGAACGTCCTACACGGCCTCTGAGCTGATAAAGCTGAGAAAGTCCGAGCCTGTCGGCGTCCTCGATGATAAGCGTGTTGACGTTTGGCACATCAACGCCCGTTTCGATAAGCGTTGTGCAGACAAGAATATCAATTTCGTGTTCAAGAAGCTGCTGCCATATATCGGAAAGCTGCTCCTCGGTCAATGCGCCGTGGGCAATGCCTATACGGGCGTCGGGGAGCTGCTGCGCAAGCTTGTCGGCGCAGGATCCAATCGTTTCAATGCGGTTGTGGATATAGTAGACCTGACCGCCGCGGCGAAGTTCCTTTGTAATTGCTTGGGCGATAACTCCGTCATTATGCTCGATAACATAAGTCTGGACGGGGTGACGGTCGATAGGCGGTTCTTCGATAACGCTCATATCGCGGATGCCGCTCATTGCCATATTGAGCGTTCGGGGGATAGGCGTTGCGGAGAGCGTCAGAACATCAACGCCTGCGAAAGCCTCCTTAAAACGTTCCTTGTGCGCAACACCGAAGCGCTGCTCCTCATCAATGATAACAAGACCGAGGTCACGGAACTTGACGTCCTTCTGAACAAGGCGGTGAGTTCCGATTATCATGTCGATGTCGCCCCTGCGAAGCTGCTTTATAATTTCCTCCTGCTCCTTTTTGGAACGGAAACGCGAGAGAAGCTCTATCTTCATAGGGAAGTGTTCAAAGCGTTTTATAGCAGTCTGATAGTGCTGCCATGCAAGAACGGTCGTCGGTGCAAGGAGAACACATTGCTTGCTGTCGAGCATACATTTGAACGCAGCGCGGAATGCGACTTCCGTTTTTCCGAAGCCGACGTCGCCGCAGAGCAGTCTGTCCATCGGGATAGGCTTTTCCATATCTTCCTTTATTTCTTGTATGCAGCGTAACTGGTCGTCCGTTTCGGCGTATGGGAAACGTTCCTCAAAGTCACGCTGCCAGTCGCACTCTCCCGAGAATGCATAGCCCTTCGACTGCGAACGGATAGCATAAAGCTTTGTAAGCTCCTCAGCCATATCCTTGACGGCTTTTTGTACACGGCTGCGTGTCTTCTGCCAGTCGCCCGAGAAAAGCTTGCTCAGTCTTACATTTGAATCGTCACGGGGGCCGATGTAGCGCGATATCATATCAAGCTGGCTTACGAGAACGTGAAGCTGCTTGGAATCGGCGTATTCGATAGTGATATAGTCCTTTGTTACGCCCTCAAGCTCGATCTTTTCGATGCCTTTGAAACGTCCGATACCGTATTCGGAGTGAACAACAAGGTCGCCCGGCGCAATATCGGCAAGCGAGTTTATCTCTGCGCCCTTTTTGAAGCGCTTCTTGCGGCGCGAGGAGTTCATTGCACGAGCCTGCGTGATAAGCGCAGTTTTTATGTCGGGGTAATCATAACCCGAGCTTGTGCTGCCCGTCATAAGGAGAACGTGCTTCGGTACAAGCTCCGAGTTTTCGGTCAGTATATCGCAGGAGATACCCTCATCACGAAGATCCTGCGCGATTATCGGCAGCGTTTTTTCCGAGCCTGCCTTGACGATAACGGAATATTCCGATGAGATGAAGCTTCGCAGATCCTCTATGAGCTGACGTATCTCGCCGCCCCACGGAGCGAATATATTTGCTGTTACCGAAAGCATTTTCTTAAAGCGGATATCATCACTTGAACGCATAAACGTGTTCATAAAGGCGCGGAAAAACGGCTCTGTGCGCTGTGAAAGCTCGGGGAGTTCAAGCATAAAGCCGCCAAGTCCCTTGCAAAGCTCGCCCTGTTCAAGCAGAAGCTTGATATCCTCGGAATGTTGAGCCAGAACGGGCTTTATTTTTTCAATGCAGTTCTTGTATTCGCTGAAAATTACAATGCTGTTTTCGGGGTCAAGGTAGTCGAACAGTTCGCCGGGGATATCGTATGCAAGCGATATATACTTGTCGATATTTCCGAGAGAAAGTCCCGTGTTAACTCGGTCGATATCACGGCTAAGGCAGCTTTTTATCGCGTCTGCGTGTTTGCCCCTCGCAGCTTTGGCAAGAGCCGAAAGCTTTTCGGTGAAATCCTCCGCGCTGTCGAACATTACCTCGCAGGCAGGGGAGATGCTTATTGAGTCTATCGGGTCTGTGCGGCGCTGCGTTTCCGCGTCAAAATAGGAAATGGTGTCAATTTCATCGCCCCAAAGCTCAATTCTGACCGGCGCAGTTTCCTGAACGGGGAAGATATCAATTATCGAGCCGCGTATTGAAAACTGCGAAACGCCGTCAACGGTGTCGCAGCGCGTGTAGCCTGCAGCGATAAGGTCGGAGGCAAGCTGCTTAGTATCTATGGGAGTTTCTTTATCAATATTGACGATACGCCGTTTAAGCACCTCGGGCGGCATTGTCCTCTGCATTACCGCTTCAACGGAGGCGCATACAAATCGTATAGAGTTGTTCAGCAGTCCCGTGAGAATGCCGAGCCGCGTATGCTCATATTCTCGCGATACCGATTCAACATCTGTAAAGGTGAAATCCTTTGCAGGATAAACGTGACTGCATACCTCGCCCGACATTTCGTTGATATCATCGGACATTCGCCTTGCCGAAGCCTCGTCCTCGCATATTATCAGCATAGGGGAGAAGTTGTAAATTCCCATTGCAAGCTGCGCTTTATGGATGCCCGAAACGCCCGTTACACAAACCGGAGATTCACGGTGTTCAAGTGCGAATTTCAGATCCTTGTAAAGATCAAGTTTTTCGATTGCTTTGGTGAAAATTGAATTTGCCATTTTTTCCTGCCTTTTAATAAAGATGTCGATTTATAGGAGAAGTTTTTTAAATTCGGAATTAGGAATTCGGAATGCGGAATTAATACAAATGCGTAATTATTCGTAAATTCAATCGAATTGCGTTTAAATGGGACGGGAAATCCGTCCACTACAATTCTTATCGGGTATTTCGTGACAAATTATCGGAGAAAAATAATTCCGAATTCCGAATTTCGCATTCCGAATTAGATTTAAGTTCCGCATTACGAATTATATTTGTTCATTGCTTCGTCCGTTTTGCCCTTGACCATAAGCTCAATGCATTTTACGGCTTTTTCCGTGCCTTCGTCCATAAGCTTCATCTCTTCATCGGTGAAGCGTGAAAGCACCCAAGCGGCAAGGTCGTAATCCTTGTTAGGTTTTGCGCCTACGCCGAGTTTTATTCGGGGGAAGGTGTCCTTGCCCGAAAGATATATGATGGATTTTATGCCGTTGTGACCGCCGTCCGAGCCTTTTCTGCGTATGCGCAGCTTGGACGGTTCAAGGCTTATGTCATCATAACATATTATAACATTTTCAATCGGAATTTTGTAGAAATTCATCGCCTCAACGACAGCTTCGCCGCTGTTGTTCATAAAGGTCGAGGGTTTCATCACAAGGCAGCTTACGCCGTCGATCGAAGCCACGGCTGTAAGCGACTTGAATTTAAGCTTTTTGACCTCAAAGCCGTGTTTTTTTGCAAGCGCGTCAACAGTCATAAAGCCTGCGTTATGGCGTGTGCGTTCATATTCGGAGCCGGGGTTGCCCAAACCGCAGATAATAAATTCGGGAGTTCTGACCGGTTCACTCGGATTTTCCTTTGCAAGCTTGTCGAAAATATCAAAGATACTCATATTTTTCTTTCCTTTTGGTAATAACATATAAATTTATACGAATAGTAAACTAAAATCAAGCCGTTTCTGCGTTTTGCGTATTCTGTAAAGATATATGGCTTTGCATATCCTTAAACCACATTAACCCCGCAGAACGCTGAATGCGCTCTGCAGGGTGGTATAATTATATGCAGAAGTTGAGGATTTATATGTTGAAGAGGGGAGAAACAGGCTCGTCGTCATAAATTCTCTGGATAGCCTTTGCAAAAACGGGAGCAACGGGGAGAGTTGTGATCTTGTCGATCTTCTTTTCCTCGGGAAGAGCGATCGTATCGAGGAGAACAAGCTCCTTGATAGGACTTGCGGAAATTCTTTCGATAGCAGGGCCGGAGAGAACGCCGTGTGTAGCGCAGGCATAAACCTCCTTTGCGCCGCCGATGTCGATGATAGCCTTTGCAGCGTTGCAGAGAGTACCTGCTGTATCTATCATATCGTCAACGAGGACAACGCGCTTATCTCTTACGTCACCGATAATGTTCATAACTTCACAAACGTTAGCCTTCTGTCTGCGCTTGTCAACGATAGCGAACGGAACGCCGAGGCGGTTTGCAAAGTTTCTTGCTCTTGTAACGGAGCCGAGGTCGGGGGATACGACCATAACATCTTCCTTGTTATCCTTGAACTTTTCGACAAAGTAAGGCGCAAGGATAGGCACACCGAGGAGGTGGTCAACCGGAATATTGAAGAAACCCTGAATCTGAGGGCAGTGGAGATCCATTGAAAGGACTCTGTCAGCACCTGCTGTTGTAATAAGGTCGGCAACGAGCTTTGCGGAGATCGGATCTCTTGCCTTAGCCTTTCTGTCCTGACGCGCATAGCCCATATAGGGGATAACCGCTGTGATGCGTCCTGCGGAAGCTCTCTTGAATGCGTCAATCATAATGAGAAGCTCCATAAGGTTATCGTTAACAGGCGAGCTTAAGGACTGGACAACGAAAACGTCCGAGCCTCTGATACTTTCCTGAATGGAAACGCTGATCTCACCATCGGAGAAGGTCACAACTTCGGACTGACCGAGGGGGAGGCCGAGTTCCTTTGCGATTTCCTCTGCGACCGGTTTGTTGGAGTTTGCTGTAAAGATTCGAATATCCTTGCCGTGAAGATTCATTTGAATTTCTCCTTTATTTTTTATTAAGGCGGTATAAGCCTCAAAAATTTACATCATTTTGCAGAGATCACTTGCTGCGTGAACGAAGCTTTTTTTCACCAAAGCCGCTGTGGAAGCTGAGATCTGCACGTTCTATCGCAAGAGCGCCGTCCGGTACATCCTTTGTAACAGTCGAGCCTGCGGCTGTGTAAGCGCTGTCGCCGACCGTGACCGGAGCGATAAGGTTCGTATGGCAGCCGATGAAAGCATTGTCGCCGATCTTGGTGCGGAACTTGTTTTCACCGTCATAGTTTGCTGTGGCAACTCCGCAGCCGAAGTTGACGTTCCTGCCGACATCGCTGTCGCCAACGTATGTAAGGTGCGAAACCGATGTATATTCACCTATGCTGGAATTTTTTATCTCAACAAAGTCGCCTATCTTAACGTGCGACTTGATATGGCTGCCGGGACGCAGCTGAACGAATGGGCCTATCTTAACGCTGTCCTCGATAACGGAATCATAAGCCTGAACATAGTTGAGCGTTGTATCCCTGCCTATCTCGCAGTTTTCGATAAGGCAGTTAGGGCCTATGGTGCAGTTTTCACCGACAAGCGTATCACCCTTTATTATTGTACCCTGCAAGATCTTGGTGCCTGCTCCGATTTTTACATTTCTGCCGATAGAAACACCGTCTGTGCAGAGAAATTCAACGCCGCTGTCAAGCAGCTTGCCGATGATAGCTTTGCGCGCCGTATCGTTGAGCATAAGCAGACCCTTGCGGTCGTTCGCGCCGAGGACAACATCGGGATTTTCGGATTTATATGCCTCTGCGCGCTCTCCCATATCGAGCAGAATAAAAACGGTATCGGTAAGATAGTATTCATTCTGCGCGTTGTTTGGTTTAAGCTCGCCGAGAGCGGTGATGAGCTTGTCGGTCTTAAACCAGTAAGCTCCGGAATTTATTTCGTGAATGTTTTTCTGCTCGATCGTAGCGTCTTTTTCCTCAACGATTCCGCTTATCCTGCTTCCGTCACCCGAGCGGAGTATCCTACCGTAGCCGAACGGCTCGGCGATTTCCGCGGTTATAACGGTAACGGCGTTTTGGCTTTCCTCATGCTGTTTGAATGCGGCACTGATGGTTTCGGCGTCAACAAACGGCGCATCTCCGTTGAGAATGATGACATTTTCCGCATTTTTGCTTTTGAGCCAGTCGATCGCGGTCATAACGGCGTGACCGGTGCCTTTGCGTTCTTTCTGATGAACGGTGTCATATCTGCCGCCGAGGTAGTCCTCGATGACTTCGGCGTTATAGCCTTTTACAACGCAGATATCGGAAATGCCCGATTCCTCGCAGGATTTGATGACCCATTCGAGCATAGGCTCGCCGAGGACTTCAAACATAGGCTTCGGAAGTTCGGATCTCATTCTTTTTCCCTGACCGCCGGCAAGTATCACGGCGCATTTGTTAATCATACTGCAGATCCCCTTGATATATAATAGTACATTCGGTACAGATAAATTCAAACGTCAATATCCTTTATAATTATCTCATATTTTTCGACAAATTTCAATAGTATTTTTTGACTTTGTAACTATTGTAGCTTCTTTATGCAAAATAACCAAAAATTTTGTATATAATTTTGTAGTCAAGCCCGCCTAAAAACTATGGAAATGAAGAATAAAATCTGTTATAATATATTTATGACCGCGGAAGTGAAAAGTTGACAAAGTGTCTGCTTTTGCTTTTATGCGGAAATAACTTATTATATCTGGAGGTAATACCAATGGCTAAAAAATGGGTCTATACTTTTAAAGAAGGTAATATGACTATGCGTAACCTTCTCGGCGGTAAGGGCGCAAACCTTGCTGAAATGACCGAGATCGGCCTCCCTGTTCCCCAGGGCTTTACTATCACAACAGAAGCTTGTACTCAGTATTATGAGGACGGCAGAAAGATCAACGACGAGATCATGGCTCAGGCTATGGAAGGCGTTAAGTGGATGGAAGAAGTTAACGGCAAGAAGTTCGGCGACCTCAAGAATCCTCTCCTCGTTTCCGTTCGTTCCGGTGCAAGAGCTTCAATGCCCGGTATGATGGACACTATCCTCAACCTCGGTCTTAACGACGACGTTGTTGCTGCAATGATCAAGAACAAACCCACACCCGAGTTTGAGAGATTCGTTTACGACTCCTACAGAAGATTCATCCAGATGTTCTCCGACGTCGTTATGGAAGTCGGCAAGAAGTACTTCGAGC
>CAMJES010000061.1 GCA_946404705.1 uncultured Ruminococcus sp.
TACGTTCGTTAAGGTCGGGAAACTGATGCTCCAGACCTTTTATAAGCCGCTTTGCTATCTCACGGAGAAATACTCCCGATTTGCAGGCAGGGTCAAGAAATTTTGTGTCCGGATTTGAAAAAAGCTCCTGCGGCAGCAGATCAAGCATATCATTTGCAACTGTCGGCGGAGTGAAAACTTCATCATTTGATAAGTTTGCAAGGCAGGATAAAACATCGGGATTATATACCTTTTCAAAAATACTGTCAGCCATTTTCCCATAACCTCCTGTAATTGCAGACATATCTGCTTATGAGTTTGCCTTCATCGGCGTTATCGTCAAGGAGAGTCTGCTCGTTATCACGGTTCAGCAACTCGGAGAAAGTAAAATCCTGCCGCTGCATATTTGCACCCATAATAAATGCCCATTCGGAAAAAATAATGGGGGTATCGGTGTCCTTGCCTTCATCATCAACGCACATAAGCGTCAAAGCATTACCGCAAACGATATTTTTCGACAGAATAAAAAGCACAGATTTTTCCGTGTCCTCATTATACGCCAATTTCACAACAGACTTATATTCCTTCTGCCATATCCCGAACAGCCTTTCACGGCAGGCGGCAACATTATCGGCAAGTATATCCACACCATAAATGCTGCTTACGGCAAGGAGGGAGTTTTTTTCATAGTCAATGACTGACTTTTTGTATTTCTTCTTTACCACCGCAAGTTTTCGACCGAGTATCTCTGCAAGAAAATTTCCGTCACCACAAGCCGGCTCAAGAAATCGACTGTCAATGCGGTTGCATTCGTCGGAAACGAGGTCGCACATTGCCTTGACTTCTCTTTCCGCTGTATAGACCTCGCCGTGATCTGCTACTCTTTGGCGGGATTTTATTTGTTTTTCCATAATATCACCGCTATTTGAATATAACTCAATTATTTAGGCATAATATTGCATTATATGTAAGTATTATATCATAAACTTTCATCGAATGCAACAGATTTGTGAGATAATTTTCATATAATGAAAGTTTGGAGCGGTAAAAATGTACGATTTTGGTGATATATTAAAAGATCTAAGAAAAAGCAGAAATATGACACAGAAAAAGCTTGCCGAAAAACTTAATATTACAGAAGCAACTGTGTCCAGGTACGAGGGGGGGACGGCTAATCCTCCGTTTGAAACTATGCGTTCGATTGCAGCTATTTTTAATGTCACAATGGATTATTTGTACGGTATGGAAACATCTACCGCTATATCAACTGTTAATCTGTCTGGCAAGCAGGCGGATATTCTGCGCAGCCTTGCCGATCAGTTCCGCAGGAATAACGGAGTGTACGATAAAAAAACAACCGAGGAGCAGTATGCTCTCCTCGGCAAGATCGTTTGTGAGATGATCAAGTAAAAATACCGCATACCAGAATCGGAAAAAGTTATCCGTAATACGGTATAGAAATATGACTGCCACCTCATAATATCTAATCTTGATTTACTAAATCGTGATTTGATATTGTTATACCCGCTTATTAAAAAAGAATCAAGAGAAAAGTAAATATTTTAAAGAGTTTAAAGATAATACCAAAATCAGCGTAGTCGTAAAGTCTTATTTCAGCGAGACCCCAAAATCATCTTTCGGCAAATGTATGCAACTCTTTACTTCACGACAAGCGTGTTCAAACTGACCTTACCTGACTTTTTAGTCTGCTTTCTTGTTCTCATCAAAGGTCATAGTATTGCAATCAAAAATGGTTATTTGTAAAAATGTTCCTGTGCTCCTCTTTTGTTACTTTTTTACACCGTTTTTGTTACAATTCTGGAACACCTATCTTCGTGTTCCAATTTTGTTACTATTTTGCACCATTATTGTGACAATTTCGGAACAACAATATGCGTGTTCCACTTTTGTTACAATATTGATACAAAAATGGTGCGTTTTTGTTACAATTTTAGAACGCCCATCCACATGCTCCGTTTTTGTTACTTTTTTTCGCCCTTTTTGTAACAAAATTGAACGCTCATCCACGTGTTTTATTTTTGTTACATTTTTTGCACCATTTTTGTTACAATTTTGGAACATCATTTTTGTCGATACAAGTCTGTCATCTTGAAAATATCATCTGTCACATAGACTTTTACTCTTAATTTATCACGCAAAAGTGACTTTGAAGCATAAATCACGCACAAACTATGCCTTTCTATTTGTTCTTCAATGAAGTACACCACGCACAGATATATGAAATAAAATACCGGCATTATAACTTGAAACGAACCCTGCCGGTGCATTTGAAAAGTATGAAGCGCTAATTTGGAATCAATCTTCATAGCGTCGGCAAACACTCAAAATGAACCCGATTTTTGCCTAATTGCAACATTTGCAACAGTGTGACACTCGCACTCTAAACGAGTTGCAGCTTTTGCAAAAATATCAACGCAACTATGTCGTTTACGACATGCTTTGCAACAATGTTGCAAATGTTGCAAGGGTCGCAAGCTCCCGAGTTGCAAGGTTGCAACTCATCCAAACCGCGTAGATACGCGGTGCGCGCTGTTGCCTCAGCTTACGTTTCGGGAAACAGCTTAAAATAGGGGAAGAGCATAAGGGGCGGTGTCACATCGGTCAAAATAACCGATGTTGTCAGCATAGCTGACTCCGCTGCCCTGCGGTCACTTTTTGCTGCTCAAAAAGCCCTTACCGGCCGCTTACATCAGCCGGGTTTCAGCATACAAATGTAAAAATATGAAACTGCTCTCCCCTAAAGCGGACTGTTATGTCCAAATCAAATCGCTTTATCTGACCGTGTGTAACGGACTTTTTTATGTTGAAAAATATCTTATCATCAACATAGTTTTATACTAAACACCATTTAAAATTTGGAAAAAATCAAGCCGACAATCTCGAATATATAGGATTTCGGCGCAGATTTTTTCCTGTATTTTATTGGTGTTTAGTATTAGTAGCCTTTATATATGTATCGGAATGGTTGATATCAAGCTCCGATAGAAATCATTATATAGTATAAATAGTATCAATAACATATCATGGCGGTGCAATGAGCACCGCCGATTGTTTTTTAAAGGGTTTGAAATCATATCGACAGAGCATTCATGTGCTTGGTTGAGATAGATTTTCATATCCATACAGATTACGGTGCCTTGCGGCACCGCGGTTTGTTTTTAAAGGGATAAACTCAAGAATATGTCAGCAGTTCTTGTGTAAACCCTTGTAATTATCATTCTCACATAAACAGCAGCAGGGCTGCTGTCGGTGGGTTTTCAAAGGTCGGTTAAGAGAGCGACGGTAATGTCGGCATCTGTTGCTTTCTTGACTGTCAATTCAACAAAAAGGAGTTGAACAGAATGAATTTGTACTTCAATCCTATATAGTGTTGATAGTTCCAAACATCAATGCTGTCACAAATCGAAAATCGAAACAGAAACAATTCATAACCAGAAAGGACGTTAATACCTATGACTATTTCCAATATTAAAATTCGCAAGATATTCTCCGAGGGCAACCTCAAAGCTATCGTTTCTATCACTCTGGACAACTGCCTGGCAATACACGATATCAAAATCGTTCAGGGCAGCGACAGAGTCTTCGCAGCTATGCCGAGCCGCAAGGATGATACCGGAATTTATCGTGACATTATTCACCCTATCGACCCTGAAACAAGGGACGAAGTTGAAAACGCAATCATCTCCGCTTACGAAAGGTATGTTGAGATTGAAAAGATTATGAACGCCGAGGAGTATGAAGAGTAAAAGGTTGTTTGCAGTTCACTTTGCTTGTCCCGTTCTCCTGAAAAAAACATACAGAGAACGGGATAGTAAAGCATTATCGAACTACATATATGAGAAAGGGTATTCCCATGAAGAATTCGAGATTGGAAAGACGCTTTAAGCGTAGATTTGAAGAAAAGCACAACACAAGACATTTATTCAAACAGAAAGGTTGGTCAAACTATGATTATTACAGAAACAAAAATCAGAAGCGTAAACACAACAGATGAGGGCAGACTTAAGGCTATCGTTTCAATAACTATCGACAACTGTCTTGCTATCAATGACATCAAGGTTATTGAAGGCGATGACAGGCTGTTCGTTGCTATGCCCTCACGCAAGGAGAACGGCATTTTCAGAGATATTATTCACCCCATTGATGAAAAGACAAGAAATATGCTTGAAGATGCTATTCTTGAAAGCTATACACGTTATGTTATCACTGTTGAAGCAGCTGACATTCGGTAAGATTGGTTTCCTCTCCGCAGCTGCAAATAGGGGCATATTATACTTATTTGCGGTCTGCGGACGTTTAGGGCAAAATATTTCAAACGGAGCTTAATTAACTTTAAAGTAAATTACTTTGAATTAACCAAGAGTAAGGTTATGCATGAAGCATTTATCATTAGAGATAACGAACTTGCAGATCTGAAAGATATTATGGATTTTTGATATCTTAATGAGCACAAGATTAACATCTACGATTTCTACTGTGACGATGGCTACACCGGTACAAACTTCAATCGTCCCGAATACAAGCGTATGATGTCAGATATTGATAACGGTTTTATCAATACAGTTATTGTAAAGGACTTGTCCCGTTTTGGAAGAACCTATCTTGGAGTTGGCAGGCACATTGAAGAGATCTTTCCCGAAAAGGGCATCCGTTTCATTTCGGTCGGTGATAATGCTGATAGCGCAAAGGAAAATTTTGACTTGGATTTGATGATTCCGATGAAAAACATTTTCAACCAGTTTTACCCTGCCGACTGTTCACGCAAAACACGTCAGGCATTGAGGCACAAGGCTCTTAAAGGTGAATTTATCGGAAGTACGGCAGCTTACGGTTACAAAAAGTCTGCTGCTGACAAGCATATTCTTGAAATTGATGAAGACACAGCACCGATAGTTGAGCGTATCTTCAAAATGGCTGCATACGAGAATTGCGGCTGCAATAAAATTGCGAGAATCCTTACGGCTGAAATGGTGCTTACGCCGACAGCCTATGCTGCAAAGGCGGCGGGACGTGCTTATGCTAAAAATCCTTATGAATGGAATCTGACCACAATTTACAAGATGATTGAAAATCAGGTTTATCTTGGGCATACAATCAATTGCAAAAAGCGCAAGACTTCGTTCAAAAGCAAAAAGGTTGTGAAACAGAGCGAGGACAAGTGGATAATTGTTGAGAACACTCATCCGCCTATTGTTTCGGAACAGCTTTTCAAGGACGCCAATGTACAGATTGCAAGCCGCAAGCGTGGACGCAGAAATACAGAACATCATCTTTTTTCGGGACTTGTAAAGTGCGGTACCTGCGGATATTCGCTGTCACTTTCGCCAAAGAAAAACGGCAAAGACTTTCTCACCTGCACCACATACAAAAAGAAGGGAAAGGCTGCATGTTCGATACATTACATCAGCTGCAAGGATCTGTACGATTTTGTGCTGTTTGATGTTAAGCGTCAGATAAAGCTTGTGCTGAAAGATGAGAAAAAAGCAGCCGAGTTGCTTAAAAAGAAGATGTGCGGCACAAATAAGGCAGCCCTTGAGCGCAGCGAGCGTGACGCAAAGGCGACCGAAAAGCGTATCAAGGAGCTTGACGACAGATTCTACCGCTTGTACGAGGACAAGCTGAACGGTGTTCTTTCCGAGGAGCGGTTTATAAAGTTATCTAATAACTGTGAAGCCGAGCTTGAGGAGCAGAAAGCGAAGCTTGAACGCATCAAGTCCATTACACTTGAAAGTACGGCTGCTGACGAGAACATTGAAAGCTACATTTCTCTCATCAAGGAATTCAAGGACATATCCGAGCTTGACAAGGAAATTGTTCACAGGCTTATTGATAAAATCACCGTCGGCAACAAGTATGTGGTGGACGGTGTGAAAAAGCAGGATATTATGATTTGTTATAAGTTTGTGGGGAATGTTGGGTGACTTCTGATTTTTGATAAAAATGTGCTTTGGTACAAGATTCGTACTAAAGCACATTTTTATGGTAAGAAATCTTTGAAATAATTATATCACGTTTTTCGGATTGACGCAATGCTTTTTTATTTAAAAGGACGTTCAGATGCTCAATTGTCCGAAAAATTGGACAGCAGATTTTGACAGAAACGAGCTTTGTTGACAATAACAAATGTGACTGATAAAATGATTCATAAGGACAAAGGTTATCCTTAGAAACCATTATTTATCAAGTTTCAGAAAGGAAGATCGTTTATGGGTGAAATGACTGTAAAAGGATATGCGGAGAGAAAAGTTGAGTGCGATACCGTAAAGTATACTCTTGGCTTCAATGCAGATGGATTGACGATACCGGATGCGGTGAAAAAAGTTAATGCAGAACTTGAACACTTTCTTGAAATAATGGAGAAGAATGGTATTACAGCTGATAAATTTGAAATTGTGGATAATAAATCAGCAGAAAAGTACGGTCACAATGAAGAAAAAATGCCATATTATTCGAAACGTATTGTTTCAATAACTATGCCATTAATAGCCAAGAACGTAAACTGTATGATGCAGTATATTTCGGATTATAAGCTTAATGTTGTTTCAGATGAAGAATACTTTTATTCCAAAATCAAGGAATTGCATGAGGAACTTCTCAAAGAAGCTGTAGCGGATTCAAGGAAAAAAGCTGAATTGATCGCTTCATTTACCGGGCAGAAGATCAAAGGTATAAAAAGTGTCTTTACAGAATACTCTGAATTTGAAGATCAATACCCGCAGGATAGTGAAATAAAAGTTTTTAAGCTGCGCGAAAGCAGACCATCACTCGCCGGCAAACTGTCCAATCCAACTATTGTGGAAACAGAAGATGTTTCTACTGTTTGGCTTATCGAGGATTAAACAGCTCATGACAGAGGAGGTATCTTAATGTACATAGTAGTTACCGACTGCGGTAGTTTCTGGAACCATAATAATCCTATACTGAAAAAATATAAGGAATCGGTGGTTGTTGTTTGTTTAAACGGCGAGAAGGTAACCGATGAGTACAGATGCTTTGTCAGTCCGTATAAAATGAAGGAACGAAAGATTTGTATAGGTTATCAGCCGTATGGTCCCGAAGCAGAGAAATTCAAGGCGCTTGAATCAGTAACCCATAAGTTTGTTATACAGTTTGGTTATCATGAAGATGTGTTATTTCTGACCGACGATAATTCCGAATCTTTATATCCCTTTTTATTATATATCGGCAAAAACAAATATAACAATACACACTTATGTTCAATTTCTCCAATGGTATATGAGTGGCCAAGCTATAATAAATTATTGTCTGATGTTATGAATGAGCATCCTTCACTTAAATCCCTGTTTTATATTGATATTTCAGAATTTTTCGATAAAAACAATGAGCGCGAAACATTACACAAGATCAACGAAAGAATGACCGAGTATTTCGAAGCTAATTTTCCGAGGATACTGAATGGTATCAACAAGATGGAAGAGAGAAGCTATTTCGATTTTGCATCAATGTCCTACGTCCCCTTGACAGACGGATTTGAGAGTATAGATGTTTCGGAAAAGTCAAATGAAATAAAGGATATTGATTTTGACATTTCGCCGATGCATTGCACTTTGGGACTTGCCATGGTGCCTTCATATCCGTCGGATGATCCATACAGCCTCGAAAGGGCGGAACAGCTTACTGCACGTATTGACGGAAAAAAGATATGCAATATTCTCCGTGAGCAGCGCATAAAGCTTGCACAGGCAAACAACATACCGTTTGAAAGCGAAGAATGCCCGTCCATCGGCCCGTGTGCAGGAACCTGCAGAAAATGTGACTCAGAGGCGGAATATCTGCGGAAAGAGCTTGAAAAGATCTCCGAGGATAGGCGTGTTTATCCCCAGTTCAATGTTTTGGAGGAAATGAATAATGATCGGTGATATAATGAGCATTTCAAGGCTGCGTATGGGAACGGACGGAGAGGGTGTTTCCACTCTTGTTACGCTGCACGGCTGTCCTTTGTCCTGCAAATACTGTATTAATGATTACTGTCACGATAAATTCTGTGAACGTGGTGCATATACGCCCGAAGCACTTGTGGAAGTTCTGAAAAAAGACGACATATACTTTAAAATGTCAGGCGGAGGAATAGTGTTCGGCGGTGGAGAGCCGCTGCTGCAGTCAGAGTTTGTTGCAGAGGTTTTCAAGCTTGCGGATGCTAAATGGAAAAAGCGTATAGAAACCTCTTTGAATGTTCCTTGGAAGAATATTGAGCCTTTGCTTAAAATGGCGGATGAGTGGATAATTGATATAAAGGACATCAACGATGAGATATACCGTAATTACACAGGCTGTTCTAACGCTGTTGTTCTTGAAAATCTGATGAAAATGAAAGAGTATATCCCGACGGAGATAATGAGGATAAGAGCGCCATATATTACTGGATTCAACGATCATAACGACATTGAAAAAAGCCAAGAATGGCTGCGCAAAGAACTTGGAGTTGAGTCTGAATATTTCGAATATTATGTTACAAGGGAAAAAGATGTAAGTTGGTGGGACAAGATCAGAAATGGGTGAAATCAACCAAGAGATATTGACAATATCATTGTATAGTATTTTTGAAATTTGCTTTATGATATGAATAGCATTGTAGATACCCCCATATTATAGAGGGTTCATCTTTATTCAAATAGGTACTGATCGAAAGTGAGTTGTACGAAATGATATGGGCTTGTTTGTATATTGACCGTAATAAAAATGTTCAGATAAGAGAAATATCCGTGAGAGTATATGATGAAAGCTGTGCCTTGCTGGAAGAACACCACGCAGTTTATGGTATGGTCGGTCAGCTTATGTCCGATGAGGAGTATAACAGCACTAAAATCAGACTGTCAAATCAGATTAATTCATGGCTGCAGGACGTTGACAGAATTCTTGTATGGGACAGCAAAACCTACGATCTCTTAAAAGAAGCTATCAAAAAACACAATAAACAAACAAGATACATCATAGTTATGAACAGAAGCAAATACGTTGATTCAGCTTCTTCAAAGCTGCAGCTGATGGTGCAGCGCAAGGGTGTATCAAAATGTGAATATATGTGTGAGATCATTTCAAGCATGGCTGTAACGATATTTCGGAACAATGATTATTTTATAACAGGTTTATCGGAAGTCCTTACTATTGGGCAAACCAAAAAGAAGACGGAAAAATCCAAGAAAAGAAATAATCCTAACGAATACAGATATTATTCAAACGTTATGTCTGCTTTTATACAGTATCAGTTATCCGAAGCTGAAATTTGTGAGCTGACCGACGAAGTAAGAGGTTTTGTCGATAGCTATTACAGAAACAGCCGCGATATACAATGTGAATCAATGTTTAAAAAGTGCTGCTCGGACGTTATCACAGATTCCACGGTCAAGCTTTATACCGATCATGTTAATCGGCATACGTTGTTTTCCAAGAAGCTCATCACCCGTGCAGTTGTGTACAGTATTGATAAAAAGCTGAATTCGTTCCAGAGCTATATCTGTGCATATATTGCCGACAAAGTTTTATGTGATTATGATTTACCGACAGAAACGAAAGAAAAGTATAAAAAGCAGCTTGCTTATTCGAATATGAAAGCCTCGGAGATGAACAAAGTTATCAATAGCGTGAAAGCAGCATATAGTAACAGAGATCGTATTGAGAACATTAATAAAAACGAGATCGGAAGAGCACACGTCTGAACTCCAGTCACCGGCTA
>CAMJES010000062.1 GCA_946404705.1 uncultured Ruminococcus sp.
GAACCTCAAGAATCTGCTTTTCTCTTCTCTCGTATGATTCAAATAAAGCCATCGTCTTAATCCTCCTTATTCTTTTCTGGGGTCGATGATCTTAACAGCGTCAGCAACTCTGCCGTACTGACCCTGAGCCTTTTCGTAAGCTGTCTGAACATCGTCGCCCTTCTTGATGAAGTCCATCATCTTACCGAAGTTGATAAACTTGTAGCCGATGATCTCATCGTCTGCGTCAAGAGCAATGCCTGTAACATAACCGTCGGTCATTTCGAGGTAACGGGGGCCCTTCTTGAGAGTACCGTACATTGTGCCGACCTGTGAACGGAGTCCCTTACCGAGATCCTCAAGTCCTGCGCCGATTGCAAGTCCATCTTCGGAGAATGCAGACTGTGAACGGCCGTAAACGATCTGGAGGAAAAGCTCTCTCATAGCGGTGTTGATAGCATCGCAAACGAGGTCTGTGTTAAGAGCTTCGAGAATTGTTCTGCCGGGGAGGATCTCAGCTGCCATAGCTGCGGAATGTGTCATACCGGAGCAGCCGATAGTTTCAACGAGAGCTTCCTGAATAACGCCTTCCTTGATGTTAAGGGAAAGCTTGCAGGTACCCTGCTGAGGAGCGCACCAGCCGATACCGTGAGTAAAGCCGGAAATGTCCTTGACATCCTTAGCTTTGACCCATTTTGCTTCTTCAGGGATAGGTGCGCAGCCGTGTGCTACGCCCTGCTTGACGCTGCACATAGTTTCAACTTCATGAGTATAATTCATACTATGACTCCTTTCGTTATTAACGGCAAATAAATGCCATTTGCATACTCCTCAATTATATAACATTTTTCGTCTGAAATCAAGAGTTTTTTTAAATTTTAATATTTTTACAAAAAAACGACCGCACATTTTACATAAGCGTTATTCCGGCTTAAAATGTGCGGTACAGTTATGGTTTATGTTTCATCTTTTCCCTCTTCATCAGCGGATATCTCACCCGAAAGACAAGCTTTTTTGTAGTTCAGCGGACTTACGCCGACATATTTCTTGAATTTGTTGTGGAAATAATTGATGTTCGTGTAACCGACCTTCTCCGCAACCTCGTAAACCTTGTATTCGTCCTCTGCAAGAAGGCGCTTTGCCTCGGTAATGCGTATCTTGTCAAGATAGTTGTTGAAGTTGTCGCCCATATACTGATGGAAAACCTTTCCGAGATATGCGCTGTTGTAGCCGAAAATATTCGCAAGCATTTCAAGACGCAACTCCTGATTGTAGTTTGCGTGTATGTACTGAACGACCCTTTCCATAGTGCTTTTGGTCGTCCTGCCGTAAACGCTGTCGGAGAACTCGGTGAACTCCTTTTTCATAAGCTCGATTATCTCATGCAGACTGCCGAGCGAACCTATCTGACTGACGATATAATCGTCCTTGAACGACTCCGCCTTTTTCTCTCCGACGCTTTTTATGATAAGGCTTTTCGTGTTCAATACAGTCGTAATACACAGCACTCGTATCTTCTCGGGAGTAAAGCGGTTCTTGCAAAGCGACTCCTGAAAACGCGCAAAACAGCCTTCAAGCCTTTCCTTATCGTTGATCTCCATAAACGGAAATATCTGTGCTGCAATAGTTTCGGGCGCAGCAGCATTCTCCGAGCTTTGCTCACGGATCTTTTCTGCCGAAATAACGCCGTAATGCAGATAAAGAAAACGGTTGCTGTATATCTCATTTGCGGAGCGGTAGGAAACCGATATCTCCTGCGCAGTTGTTACCGACTCGCCTATTGCGGCAAAAACCTTTCCGCGGTAGTCAAGGTTTATCCTGCTCATGCATTCGAGTATGCTCTCGTCCGAATTATCCTTAAAAATGACGGCAAGCATACCGTTAAGGTCGATAGGCACCGCTTCAACATTCTCCATTTCGGAAAGCTGCCTGCGTATCTTGTCAAGCACAAACTGCCTTGATTCAAAGTTGTTTTTTTCGGTCGAGCTGATAAGAACAACGTTGAATTTATAACCGCTGCTGTATTCTTTAAGCGCGCTGCTGTCCGAACCGGAAGTGTCCCCGACCAAAAGCGCCTTTATTGCGCTTTCGTTGAGGTATTCGCTGCCCTTTTGCAGCTTTATAGAGCTTTCCTTTTCGGCAATTATCTCCGCAGAAAGCGATTTAAGGCATTCAATAAGCTCATCCTCATCGACAGGTTTAAGGATAAACCGCTTTACACCGAGCGACATAGCTTCCTTTGCATAAGCAAAATCCGAGTATCCGGAAAGAATTACCGCCTTGCCCTTGAAACCGTTTTTTATCGCAGCGTCTATCATCTGTATACCGGTCATTCCGGGCATTTTTACATCGGCAATAACAATGTCGGGGTTATGTATCAGTATTTTATTTAGTCCGTCATCTCCGTCCTCGCCCTCGTCAATAACTTCAAGTCCGAGTTCGTCCCACGGAATCATCATCTTCACGCCAAGTCGCACATTCGGTTCGTCATCCACAAGCAAAACTTTAAGCAAATCAACAAACCTCCCTTTTAAAATAAGACCGCCGTTTTTTGTTTCGGCAATAATATTATAACTCATTATCTATTATTTGTCAACATAAATCAAATAAAAATTCATAATTTGTTGATATTTATGTATAAACGCAGCATAAAATTATACAACTATATCAATTTTTTACTTCCCTCGGAAGAGTTATGCGCACCTTGGTTCCCTTCCCTATCTGGCTCTTGAACGAAAGGCCGTAGTTTTCGCCGTGGAACATCTTTATGCGCTTGTTAACGTTGGTAAGTCCGATGCTCTTTCCGGAAGAAGTGTCGTTTTCTTCAAGCTTCCAGCGCAGCTCGGACATCTTGTCATCGGGAATTCCCTGTCCGTTGTCCTCGACCTCGATAATGACGTTATCCCCCGAATATTTTATGCTTATATCTATCCTGCCGTTGTTTTTGCTGCTTTCGATGCCGTGAACGAACGCGTTTTCGACAATCGGCTGAATGATAAGCGGCAGTATCGGATAGTTTCCGTCAATTTCGTTGTCGATCGAATAGGAAACCCTGTCCCCGAAACGCGCAGCCTGCAGTTCAAGATAGCTTTTCGTAAATTCAAGCTCCGATTCAAGCGTTACCATACTGTTCTTGACTTCAAGACAGCGGCGCATAAACTTTCCGAGCTTTTTAACAAGGTCGGCTGTTTCCTTGTCGTTGTTGACATAAGCCTTCATTCGTATCGTTTCAAGCGTGTTGTAAAGAAAATGCGGATTTATCTGGCTTGCAAGGGTCTTGAATTCGGCTTCGACCTGATTGAGCCGGAACGTTTCCGTCTGTATCTTAGCCTCGTAAGCCTCGTTCATAAGCTCCTGCATACTCTTTACCATGACCTGCAGATCGTTGTAAAGCTCGTTTATCTCGTCTTCACCGCTTATCTGCTCGTTAAGGTCAAAATCCCCGACCGTAACACGGTGCATCTGGTCACGCAGGAACTGAATCCTTCGTACAAAATATGTAGTGAAAAGTATCGCTATAAGAAAAGAAAGCAGGAAACAGGACGTTATATAGAAAATATATCCGAACGATATCTCCTTCGTTGTGCCGGTCACAATCGCATACGGCTTTACAAGATATATCTGAAAAAAGTTGCCCGTATAGTTGTAGTTGAAGTTGGTCGCAACGGTGTAGCCCTTGTCGGTAAGAGCCGATTTTCCGGTAAGCTCAACGGGGTCTATCTCCTTCCCGTTCAGCTCAAAATCGGGCGTTGTAAAAACATTTCCGAGGTCGTATTCGGGCATATTGCTGTAAAAAACCATTCCGTTCTGAACAGCGAAAATAACGTTGAAAACCTCGTCATCCATCAGCGTTTCTATCCAGTCCTGATTAACATAAACGACCATTATGCCGAGCGGCTCTCCGGCATTGTCTTTTATCTGACGGATATAGCTGAGGTAGCATTTGCTGTCAGCAGGGTTTTTGAGGACTCTCCATATCGGAGCCGCGGTGGACATTGCTTCGTTGAACCAGTTTGAACTGCGTATCTGCGGAGTTATGCGCTGAAACGAAAGATTATACAAAAATCCGTCCGACTCCTCGCCCATATCCACATAAAACGTGATATCCGATATCTGTGAATAAGCGTTGCGGTAGTTCTTTATCATCGGGTGCGCCGCATAATATTCCAGATACTCGTCATGACGCATATCGCTGTTGAGCAGATAGTTTATATCCTCGTCATTATATATGACTTCAGCCGCCGCAGAGGTCGTGTAAAGCGTATCGGTGAGCCTTATCTTCAGGCTTTCAACATCCTTGTACGCTTCCTTTACGGTGCTTTCCTGAAGTACGCCTATCGTGTTCATGATAAGATAAACGCCTGCGGCAAAAACCGGCACGATTACCACGATAAACATTGCAATAAGCTTTGTGCGGATATTCGTATTAAGCAGTTTGTGTATCAGCTTGCCCATACCTTGCTCCTGTTCAGATCATTCTTCGGACAGTATCTTCACCGCCGAGCTTGTTCCAATTCTCTCGCAGCCCTCGTCAAGGAACGCTTCAATGTCAGCCTTGGTCTTGACGCCGCCGGCAGCCTTCATCTTAACGTTTTCGCCGATGTGCTTCTTAAACAGCTTTATATCTTCAAGCTTTGCGCCGTCCGTGCCGAAACCGGTCGAAGTCTTGATGTAATCAGCCTTCGCGTTGGTCACGCAGTCGCAGAGCGCTATCTTCTCCAATTTTTCAAGATAACACGTTTCGATAATGACTTTAAGCACCTTGTCGCCGCACACCTTTTTCAGCGCAGCTATCTCCGCCGTCACCTTGTCAAATCTTCCCATTTTAACATCACCGAGGTTGACCACCATATCAAGCTCGTCTGCACCATCGGCGATCGCGCATTGCGCCTCAAAAACCTTTACCGCCGTTGTGTTGTAGCCGAGCGGAAAACCTATTACCGTGCAGATGTTAAGCTTTTCCCCGAATTTCTTCCTTGCATAAGCGATAAAGCTCGGCGGAATGCAAACCGAAGCGGTATTGAGCCGAAGTGCTTCTTCACAAAGCTTGTCGATATCGGCTTCGGTCGAAACAGCCTTGAGCATCGTGTGGTCGATATGCGGATATATAAGTTCTTTTTCCATTTTCAGTCTTCCTTTCTCGAATTCTCCTCTGCCTTTAGCAGGAGATAATATATCGGCGCAAGCTTTTCAAATTCGTCTTTGAGAAACGGTATCAGTTTATCGCCGAAAAGCAGGTCGTAATCGTGGCTCAAAGCGTTTACAGCAATGCCCTTGCGGTTGAGCCAGTTCTGCTTTTCTTCACTTTCATCGGGAAAACGGTTCCTCTTGTAGCTTTCACCGTCAAGCGTGAATTCGGGCGAATTATTCAAAGCCTTGACCGCCGCCTTGTAGGTCTTGTCATCGGCAAGTATAAGCTCACGCAGGCTTTCCATTACGGGCGCAGGAGCCTGATAATATCCGCAGCCGTAGGAAAAACCCGTCTGCTCGATACAGAAATAGAACGACAGCGCATTTCCGAGCCGCTCACGGGGTCTGCTCACAGCTATCCATATATGGTCGCGGAAAAGAGATTTGTCCCTTGTGAACCGCGTGTCGCGGCGCACCCTCGAAACGCATTTCGGCGAGCATACAAGCTGGCTGTCTATCTTTTCAAAGGTCGGCGCAAGTTCTTCTGCCACCTTTGCGAACGGCTCGGAGATGACCTTTTTATACAGCGGCTTCTGCTCCTCGTAATATTCTCTGCTGTCACGGAGTTTAAGTTCAAAAAGTATATCTATTGATTTTCTTGAAAAATTCATTTTGTACCTTACCTTTATAAAATAAAAAATCCGTTTCTCATGACAAGAAACGGATAAAAACTGGTTGGGGTGCAGGGATTTGAACCCCGGAAATGCCTGAGTCAGAGTCAGGTGCCTTACCGCTTGGCTACACCCCAGTATAAGCTGCCGATTAAGGCGATGCAATAACGGCAACTCACTTTGGTTGGGATAGTTGGATTTGAACCAACGAAATGACGGAGTCAAAGTCCGTTGCCTTAGCCGCTTGGCTATATCCCATTAAATGCGGAAATAATCAAGCACATCGTCAAACGACTTAATTATTATATCACGCCTTTTTCTACTTTGCAATAGCTTTTCCTCATTTTTGTCGTTTTATACAAATATTTCTTTCTGATTTGTGCAAACATTACATTTCGTTGCGATTTTCAAGTGCCTTGAAAAGCGTTGTCTTGTCGGCATATTCAACCATAGCTCCAACGGGAAGTCCGAAAGCAAGCCGTGTCACCTTCACACCGAGCGGCTTTAACAGCTTCGATACATAAACAGCGGTAGCCTCGCCCTCAACCGTAGGGTTCGTAGCCATAATGACTTCGTTCACACCGCCTGCATTCACCCTCGCGAGCAGCTCCTTTATGCGCAGCATTTCGGGCGTGATACCGTCCATCGGCGAAAGAAGCCCGTGCAGGACATGATAAACACCCTTGTATTCGTTCGTGCGTTCGAAAGCTTCGATATCCTTCGGCGCTTCGACAACGCATATCGTACCGTGGTCGCGCATATCGTCACCGCAAACGGGACAGATATCGTTCTCGGTGAAGTTCGCGCACACCTTGCAGTATGTCACCTTTTGGTGCGCATTCATTATCGCATCGGAAAAAGCCTGTGCCTCCTCATCGCTCATCGTCATAACATGATAAGCGAGCCTTTGCGCCGACTTCATGCCTATTCCGGGCAGCTTTGCGAACTGCTCGGCAAGCAGAACAAGCGGCAGAGCCGTTTTTGACATAAGATCATTCCTTTGATAAAGCTGATTATTCAAAATATCGGGAATCCGTTGTTTCGGATTCCCGACTGTTTATTCTCAAAAGAGTCCGGGGAAGGAAACGCCGCCTGTGATAGCGCCCATTTCATTTTCGGATGTTGTTTCGATCTGGTGAACAGCGTCGTTGAATGCGCTGATAACAAGATCCTGAAGCATCTCGATATCGTCCTTGTCAACAACGTCGGGCTTGATAGTGAGAGTTTTTATCTCTTTTTTGCCGTTCATGACAACTTCAACTGCGCCGCCGCCGGAGGTAGCCGTGAACTCTCTGTTCTCGATATCCTCCTGAAGAGCTGTGATCTGCTCCTGCATCTTCTGTGCCTGCTTGATCATACCCTGCATATTCTGAGCGCCGCCGCCCATTCCCTGTGGCAATCTTGCTTTCATAATTATAACTCCTTTTGGTTGTTTTTGATCTATCGGATCGGAATTTACGACTGTTCGGTCGGGATTCCGTTTTCCTGCGCTTTTTTCAATATTGATTCTATCGGCGGCTTGCTGTTTGCGCCGTCCGATTTAGCCGTGCATTTCGCACAGATACGATAATTTTTGCCGGTTATCTTATAAATCGCCTTTTTCAGCTTTTCGGCATTGTCGGCAGTTTTCATCACCGCCATAAAGAACGAATTCTCCGAGAAAATGAGCATCATATCTCCGCTTTCAAGAGCATACGAACCGACAAGCGCCGCCGAACCCGACGGACAAGCCGCTTTATACTCTTCAAGGATATCCGCCCATTGCTCAACCGGCGTAAACGATGACGGATCGGGTCTGTTGTTCTGCTCGGGCGCAGCCTTTGCAGCCTGCGGTTTCACGGGTTCAGGCTTCGCCGCCGCTGTCCTGCCTGCATAAGAAGGCTGAACCGAAGCCGAAGCGAGCTTTTTCTCCAACATATCAATTTTAGCATAAATTTCGGAATTGTCAATAGAATTATTTGCAGAAGCCTTACTTGCGTTCTGCTTTGTGCATATCTTTATCATACACATTTCTATCTCAACGCGCTTTGAGGGGACTCTGCCTATCTTGTCGCCCGTTTCCTGCAGAATTTCAAGGTTGGTGAATATCTCCTCCGAGGACATCTTCTCCGCAAGAGCCTTGACCTGCGCAACTTCGCTCGGCAGGCAGTTCAGCACAGCCGCGTCATCGGGAACAGTCTTTGCAAGCATAACATTTCTCAGCTGTCCGATAAGCTCGGCGCAAAGCTGCTGCATATCCTTGGACGAGTCGTAAAGCTCACCCACCGCCTTTACCGCTTCTGCGATATTATGGTCGGCAGCAGCTTCAAGAATACGGAAAACAGGGCCGCTTCCTGCAATGCCTGCGGCGCTTGCAGCTATTTCCTCGGTAATATTATCGGAATAAGCCGTGCAGCGGTCAAGCAGCGAAAGCGCGTCACGCATACCGCCATCCGAAGCCTTTGCGATAAGCAGCGCAGCCTCGTCCGAAAGCGTGAAGCTCTCCTGCTCTGCGACCCAGAGCAGCCTTTTTGCGATATCCTCAGGCTTTATTCTGTGAAAATCAAAGCGCTGGCAGCGCGAAAGAATAGTCGGCAGGACTTTGTGTATCTCGGTTGTTGCGAGTATAAATTTAACGTGTGCAGGCGGCTCCTCCATTATCTTGAGCAAAGCGTTGAACGCCGCAGGAGAGAGCATATGCACTTCATCTATGATGTATACCTTATATTTGCAGCGTTCGGGCATATAGACCGTACCCTCACGCAGGTCGCGGATATCCTCAACGCCGCTGTTGGAGGCTGCGTCTATCTCGATTATATCACCGAGCGCGCCTTCGTCAGCGTCACGGCATATCTCACATTCAAGGCAGGGGTTTCCGTCAACGGGGTGCAGACAGTTCATCGCCTTTGCAAGAATTCTTGCGCAGGTCGTCTTGCCCGTTCCTCTTGAACCCGTGAAAATATATGCATGGGCAGTTTTGCCCGATTTAAGCTGATTTATGAGCGTTTGTGTGACCTGCGGCTGCGATACGACATCGGCAAAGCTCAACGGTCTGTATTTTCTGTACAATGCTTGATACAATACGCTCACTCCTTATATTTTTATCTTCATTTCATCATCTATCTTGTCATAAATTCCGACGCTCTCGGCAATCTTACAATAGTATTGCTTAAAGCCGATCACATCAAACATATTCGCCGCAAGCGCCTTTGCATAAAAGTCACGGCTTACGTCAATATTCTTCATTCCGAGTTGTGCAAGTGAACAGCCGCCGAGCGCAAAAACATAGTTTCGCTCCATCTCAATGGAGATTGAAAAATACTTAAAGGCATTTTCATAGTCACCCATTGCAAGATAACACATTCCGTAGTCGGTATAAAGGAACTCGATAACAGCAGCCTTGCCGTCTATTTTGATAAGATCTTCATATATCTCCACAGCCTTCTTATACGAGCCGTTTTCGACATAACATCTTGCCAGCAGGATATTTACCATATAGTCCTTGTCATTAAGCCCGAGGTCGATAGCGTCACGGAAATAGTTTGCAGCGTTGGTATGATATCCCATAAGGCGGTAGGTATTGCCTATGTAGAAGCTTGCGACCGCTTTTTCGTGGTCGGTGCAGTCACATTCCAGTACCTCTTTAAGGCAGTCGATGCCGTCAACAAGCTCCTTGCAGCGGATACATTCCATACCGTCGCTGAAAAGGCGCGATTTTTTGGAAAGGCCTTTGAACACACCTTTTGTAATGCGTTTGTCAAAGCCTCTCCGTGCGGCGTACTTGGCTTCGGAGTATGCGGTCACAACAGCGGAAGCCGCAAGCGTGAACTCGCCCAATCCCAAAAATATCTTCTAGATCGGAAGAGCGTCGTGTAGGGAAAGAGTGTAGATCTCGGTGG
>CAMJES010000063.1 GCA_946404705.1 uncultured Ruminococcus sp.
CCACCGAGATCTACACTCTTTCCCTACACGACGCTCTTCCGATCTCGGTGAAATCTGACCGTACATACGATAATTGCAAACAATATGCAGAAAACGAGCAGCGCTGTTACGGAAAAATACACCGTGTTAGCAATGCTTTTTATATCCATTTTATTCTCGCTCTTATCTTGTACGGTAATCGGAATTATTTGCTCTGCGGAATTATTGTTGATCTCCGAATTCGGAGCAATTTCCGTCACAGCAGGAGTATTTTCAACATAAACATCATTTTCGGACGGCACTTCGACTGTGCTTTCCACAGACGATGACGGCCTTGCAAACAAATTCATCACGGAAAAATGCGACGGCAGTTCAACGGGAACAGCAAATTTCAGAAACACGACCGCCCACATAATTATGAACGGCTTTATGCCCGTTCTGCTCCCTAAAAGCTTCCTTATTACGATAGCGGCGATGCCAAGAAGCGTTGAGGTAATTATAACGGAAGTCATTTTCATTCACTCCGATCATTTTCGTCTATGCTTTCATCTATCAGCTTTCGCAGTTCTTCAAGCTCTTCCGCAGAAAGCTGTTTTTCCTTGATAAATCCCGAAACAAGCAGCTTTGCCGAGCCGTTGTAGAGCTTTTCAAGCAGTCCTGCCGTTTCGTTTGTCCTCACTTCATCCTTATTGATAAGCGCCTTGCACACATAGTCGGGTTCGCTGCGCTCAATTGCGCCTTTTTTGATAAGTCTGTCGATAAGAGTATAGACCGTCGGCTTTTTCCAACCCTTTTTCTCCGCAAGACGGCTTGCGATCTCAAGCGCAGTCACTTCCCCCTCGTCCCATACTATGTTCATTATCTCATAATCATTGTCACTCAATTTCATTGTTTCTCCTCCATTATACAGATGTAGAATGTTATCTTGATTATCATTATACACCTGTATAATGGATTTGTCAATAGACAATTGTAAAATAATATAAAAATCCCAAACAAACCCTTGAAAAGAGCTTGTTCGGGATTTATACTAATTTTCAATAAAGTGTAGAAAAAATCCGCAGTTTTAATTTCGAAGCAGCATTATTATTCCAAAAGCTTTAAAATATCCTCCGAGGACATACGCATGATGCTGTTTTCCGATGTTCCGCCTCCGAGGGCGATATCCGCAAGCTCGGATTTGCTAAGCTGTAGCTCCCGTATCTTCTCCTCTATCGTATGCCTTGTTATCATCTTGTATATCTGCACGTTTTTCTTCTGGCCGATACGGTACGCACGGTCGGACGCTTGATTTTCTGCAGAAATGTTCCACCACGGGTCGTAATGTATCACAATATCCGCACCCGTCAGATTAAGTCCCGTTCCGCCTGCTTTCAGCGAGATAAGAAAAACCTTTGTATCATCGGAATTAAAGCTGTTTACCATTTTTATGCGCTGCGCAGGCTTGGTTGCGCCCGTCAATGTATAAAAGCTGATGCCGTTTCCGTCAAGTCGGCTTTGTATTATTTCAAGCATAGATGTAAACTGCGAAAACAGCAGTATTTTGTGTCCCGAATCAATACAGCTGCCGATAAGCTCCATACATTGTTCCAGCTTGGCGGACTTGCCCTTGTAATTATCATATACCAAGGACGGGTCGCAGCAAAGCTGTCTTAGCCTTGTGAGCATGGCAAGAATCTTTATGCGCTCGCTGCTGTCGTCACCCGACTGCGACACAGCCGCACGGACGGACGCAACATTGGCAGAATACACCTTGCTTTGCTCGTCCTCCATATCCGTAAGAAGAACCGTTTCGGTTTTTTCGGGCAGCTCCGTGAGGACGTCCGATTTAAGTCTGCGGAGTATGAACGGCGAAACTATCCTTTGAAGCGATTCGGTCGCCTTAACACTTTTTTCTCTTACCACAGGCGTTTCAAAGGTCTTTTTAAAGTATTGATAGCCGTAAAGATAGTCGGGCATAATAAAATCAAAAATGCTCCACAGTTCCGCAAGGCTGTTTTCCACGGGTGTTCCCGTAAGTGCAAAGCGGTGCAGGCTGTTAACGGATTTTACCGCCTTTGCCATTTGTGTGGCGTTGTTTTTAATGTACTGCGCCTCGTCGATAAAATGATAGTAAAATTCATATTTTTCATAATCGGCAAAATCTCTGGAGATAAGAGAGTATGATGTTATAACAACGTCATATTCCGCTATCTGCTCAATCTTTTTTGACCTCTCCGCCGCTGTGCCGATTATCGTCAGCGTCTTCAATTCGGGAGCAAATTTTGATATTTCGCTTTCCCAGTTAAGTGAAAGTGAGGAGGGACACACTACAAGATTTACAATATGCTTTTCGCTGTGCTGCTTTGCGTCAAGCATAAGTGCGATAGCCTGCAAGGTCTTTCCAAGACCCATATCGTCCGCAAGTATGCCGCCGAAGCCGTAGGACGATATTGTTTTCATCCATTTATAGCCATAGCTCTGATATTCGCGCATAATACCGTCCAGCTTTTCGGGAACGCTTATACTTTCGGAATATGCGAGAGTATCACGGTACTTTTTGACCTGCTTTTTGAATTCTGCGCTGCGGTCGATACGAATATTTTCGGCGGTGCTGCGGATATTGTCAAGATAAAGCATTCTGAATGCAGGAACCTTGAAACGCTCCTTCAGCAGCTTTTTATCGGATACATTTAAACTTTCGGCAAGCTCGTCCAGTTCGGAAATACTGTTCGTCACGGCTGCAAAAGAGCCGTCTTTGAGCTTATGATACTTTTTACCCTGCCTGTATGCGCTTAAAAGCTCCAGCAATTCTTGTGTACTGTAACCGTCGGCGGTTATTTCAAGCTCAAGCATACTGCCCGAGGGGCGCACTCCAACAGCAGGCCGTGCTATCGGACGTATTACGGATCTTTTATTGAAACGGTCGGTCGTGAATATTTCCATTTGCTCAGAAAGCAGCGGAATTCCCTCCGTCATCAAGGTATAAAGCCTATCATCATCGGCAATGAAAAGCGGATCCTCGGTATTATTTTGAGCAATCGAAAAATACCTTTTTACAAGATTTTCGCAGGCTGCCTCGGCATAATAATCGCAGAACGGGTTGCGCGATTTATTGTACAGCATATCATAGACCTTTTCATCATAAATAAAATCAAGTCTGCCTATAACATCGCCGTTGTTGTCGCAATCCAAGTACAGCTTTGCGCTTAACTCGGGCGGTTTATACTCGTCCAGCAGCTCCAGACCTTTTATGCTTGCATACTGACTTACGGGACGAAGCACCGCAGTATAAAAAGCGGACATATCCTTTTTGGAGATGTACATTTCTTTAGCCCCGACAGCCGCCAAAAGCTCGGGTACAGCCTTTGAATAGCTGCGGCTGCAAATATGAAAAATGCTGTCCTTACGGTTAAGAATACACGCTTTTTGTCCTGTGCTGTAGCAATGATGGAATACACCGCTTTGTTTTAGGGAATAGCGTCCTGTCTTGGTTTCGTGCAGAGTAAACTCAATGCTTGGGTCATCAAAAACGATTCGGCAAAGCATATCGTCAAAGAGAACGCCGCTGTCCTTGTTTATCTCAAAAAAGCGCACAAGGTTCATACCGTCGGGAGCCAAAACACGGCGGCAGTCATAGCCATAAGCGGAGGTGGAGTATATATTAAAAGATAATTCAAGCATAGCTGCGCTTTGTTCGTCTATAATATCGTATGTATGCCTGAATTCGAGATTTTTTCCGTACTTTATATTTTGTCCGAGCCGAAACGCCATATAAAGCTCCCTAACGTCTTTAACGACATACATCTTATCATATCCGATCTTCAGCGAATAAACAAGCTTGCCGTAACGGTCGGTGAGTTCGGGAACGATGCGTATTTTTTTGTCAAAACGGTTGTCTGCATCTGCGGCAAGATCGGCATTGCGGCAGTATGAGGATATGAGCTGTCCGGCGGATTTTGAGCTTTGATTTGAAATGGATTTATCGTATATTTTTTCAAGATACAGCAGCGCAGCGGCAATGTGCTTGCAGTAACCGGCATAATCATAGGGACAGTCGCAGGAAAGTCCCGACAGCTCTCCCTCGGGTGAAATATGCACGTTTACGGTATAATCGGAGGTGCCTTCAACATAGAATGTGTAGTTTCCGTTATCATCGCATTCCGGTTTGCTTACCCTTTTGTCCTTAAGATACATCTGTCCTCGCTGTAAGATCGTTTGTATAAAATGACCTCGGAAATTTTTTATATTCATGCACATACCTCCCGTTCGTTATGTACATAATTATAGCAAGCGTGGGATTTTTTGTCAATTATAATATAGACTAATGTATCATTTTCAGAACAATATATATTTCAATTTATCTAACAACTGTAACCTGCAACAGCTTCATCTATTCTCCCAATCAAATATCGTTGCATATCCTCCGTCAAGCCTTTTAATATGTTTAAGAATGTATTTGCCTCCGAAACATTTTCCCAAAGTTAAAGCAAGATCATAATACAAACGCCAGTCATCGTATGGAATATCGGATACATAATTAACTATGTATTCGTAATTCTCTTTTGTATCTGCCCTCGGTGTGACCTTTACCACACGAATCGGATATCCCAACTTGTCTGCTATACCTTGAGCGCTTTCAAGCAATGCATTCATTTCACGTCCAACGCTTTCTTTATGCTCTGCCTTAGACTTAATGCTTTGTTTTTTAGCTTGTTTACGACGCTCCTTTGCTTTTTGCGAATTCATATAGTTGACCCAGAAGGGATAGTCTTCGAACTTTTCAAGATAAACACATCCCTTTTTTATGCAGTCATGACTTTTCAGAAGCGTAACATTAAGGTATCCCTTATGCTTGCTGCAATGGCAGTAACCGATTACTGATTTCGTATTGATCTTTCGAGAAATACCATCTATCAGCGGCACTCTCCTGAATGGAATATTCTCTTCCAGATATCGTAACTCATTTGGATTCATTTTACCGCCTCCTGTTCTGATTTCACATCCAATTTTTGCCGTAAAAGCCTCAATTTCACGTCATAGTCATATAAAGTTTAAGTATTTTTTCGCATTTTTAACAAGTGTAGGCTGTACTTTTCGTAATGATACTCTTTTTTTATTCCTGCTTACAGTATAACCCACAATATGTATCATTGTAATGACATTTAGTTTTGCTTCATTATATCATACCGCATTTTTATTTACAACATTTATGCAAACCAATTGATTGGACTGTCCATAAATCAGGACAGTCAGATTGATTGGTTCCCAATATAATTAGAATACAGATTATTGACTATTCGTTACGAATATGATATAATATCAATAGAAAGAAGTGATAATATGGAAACTCGTACAGCTAAAATAATAAGCTCATCGGCAGGAGGAACAGCAGGCAAAAACGCTGTTACCTACAAAATCTCTCTCCCAACAGCTTGGATAAACGAGCTTGGAATAGATAAGGCTAACCGTGAAGTTGAACTTCATTTTGACGGTCAGACTATATCAATAAGCAAAAAACAGACCGCAGATGCTTATGTTTCATCGCATAAACAGCTCGGTCATTGTTTAAAAAAGTATTCTTTTTATGATAAAGAAAAGCTTTGCACCGTTATATATGCAGACCACACGGACAAAAGTGTTTTTGCGGAGAATTTCACGGATAACCTTGTAAAAACTGCTTTCGGAAGGAATACATTCCCCACATGGGAGAATTTATGCGATTTTATAGAGGAACGGTGTGTACCCAAGGGCAGAAGCGGATTGCGTGAATACCTTGAAAGCATCGGCTTGGACGAATATGACCCTTTTGAGATAATATTGAAAACCAAGGGCAGAATGGCTGAAGATTCCCAATGGATAGAGGTGGAGGAGATTTGATGGAGCTTCATTTTGTAACAGATGAAAAAATTGCCGAAACTTCGTCAAAAGGCAATCAGGAAAAATGGTATGACGCAGATACAGACCGCTGGTACAAGCTTGACCAATTCGGATACGAGGCACTAAGCGAGTGTGCTGTATCCGCAATGCTTGAATACAGCAATATCGAAACTGACACACCGTTTTCCTTTGTGCGGTACGATATGGAGTATATCAACGCTCACGGGCGCAGGCGCACGGGTTGTTCAAGTCCAAACTTTCTTAACGAGGGGCAGTCGATCGTTACATTAAGCCACCTGCTGAACAGAGTTCTTGACGCACCGCTTAAAGAAAAACTCGGTCGCCTTTCAAGCGATAAAAAGCGAATACAGTATCTTGCCGGAGAGAGAAAGTATGTCTGAATTCATATAACTCTTGTAATATCATTATAAACCTAAAACCTCCTATGATTTTTACTTTGGCTTGTGATACCATTGTAATTATATCATAGGAGGTTTTTATTACAGCAGATGCGTTTTTATCGGATACTCATTCGCATCACAATATTTTATACAAAGGGTACCATATTATAGGTTTAGTCAAGTACGATCATGCAAATCGTACTTGACTAAATTCGATCCTTCATTCGCCTTCACAAATCCTACGCCTTTTCTCAAACCAGCTTTATGTTAGGATTTTCGGTTCAGCTGCTCGTATTATAAAGCAATATCAGGATCATAGGCAGGCACAATGAGGTACACAAAAATTTCCACGAATTGACGCTCATGGGCAGCAGGATATTATCCTCAACGCTGAGATTCTGCACCAGATTATAAAACTGGAAAACAAAACCTATCTTTTCAAGGCGAAGCTTTGAAAGCTGTTTTTCCTCCATAGGTGATATTTTGACTATCAGATTTGAAAAAAACTTTACCAATGATAATCGGTATCGTATGAATAGTCGCTGCTCTAATTATGTGCTTTCTCAAATTCAGCGGAAATAGTCACATTTTCTTCGGGCATTTCAAATGTACAGCTGCCGCCGGTGATGATAGCCGGTCTTTATATTATTCGGCTTCATTTTTTTAAATAATTTTTTCCAAGTCATTGCATACCGAATCATACAAGGCTTGCAGTTCGGGACGGCATTCCAGAAAAATCTTTCCGAGCTTCGGGTCGAAATGTGTTCCGACAGATTCCTCGATTATCGAAAACGCCTTATCATAGGAGTATGGTTCCTTATAGCATCGCTTGCTGACAAGCGCATCGAACACATCCGCAAGTGCCATTATCCTTGCTTCGATCGGGATCTCTTCACCCGAAAGTCCGTCGGGATACCCCGAACCGTCCCATTTTTCATGATGATAGTGAGCAATATTTTCGGCTATTTTCACGAACTCCGCTTCCTCGACTCCTTCGAGGATATGCTGTACGATCCTTTGTCCCTCGACAGAATGCTTCTTCATCTCGGAGTATTCCTCCGGAGTAAATCTGCCCTGCTTGCGGAGAATTCTGTCATCGACTGCGATCTTTCCGAGGTCGTGCATAGGAGCAGCTCTGATGACCTTATCGAGAAAGCTTTTCGGCAGGCTGTCCGGCTCGTTTGAAAGCTTTTGCGCAAATATTCTCACGACCATGCTTGTACGCTTGATATGTCCTCCGGTGGAAAGGTCGCGGCTTTCGACCATTGTTGCCATACCAATGACCATCATTTCCTGAATATACTTTATATGAATGGTGCGCGCTTCAAGCTCCGCCGAAAGATCCCGTCGTAGTGCCTCCAGTTCGAGAGCATGGCTTATTCTCGAAAGCATAACGTTCTGTACAAACGGCTTTGTGATAAAGTCCATTGCTCCCTCTTTAAGGCAGCGGCTTTCGACCTGCGGATCGCTGTCGGCAGTAAGGAATATTATCGGAATATCCGCGAGGGAAAGATCTTCCCGTATCTTCGCCATAACCTCAAATCCGTCCATCTCGGGCATATTAATGTCAAGCAGGATAAGGTCGCAGGTATTGTTTTGCAAAAACCTCAAAGCTTGTTCGCCCGAAGTCACAGCGGTCACTTTATAAACACTCGACAGAGCTTTTTTTGCGGTGGCCAGATTTATTTTATCGTCATCAACAATCAGTAAATGATACATATTAACCTCTTAATTTTCTTTCTCTGTCTTTGAAGCGAATTTTATCATAAAGAACATTGCCGCAGCTGCAACAACGACACCTACAGCAGCTCCTATTGCTATGACCTGCTCATAATGCTCCGAATTTATAAGGGACACAGCGACAAACATTGCAGTCATTATCAGATCAACCAAAACGCACAGCTTCAAGTCACCAAATTTATATTGTATAAACATATCAGATTTGCTGCGATAGTGATCACAATCGAACTATTATCGAAAATTGTTTCGGTGAATGCCGAACTCGACATCATTTCCACAGCAAGTGCAATAAATATGCCTAAAAAACCGACAATGATCTGCACTACAAAAAAACAATGAAAGGAACCATTGCTGCAAAAAAACTTCCTATATTCTTTAATACCTTCATTTTTATTCTCCAATATCCTATCAGAGCTTTTCGGCATATTTTTCCGCAGCTTCGGCCGCAGCTTCGTATTCAAAATCCTCTGCTGCTGCAGCTAAAATTTCATCAAGCACGGGTTTAAGAGGCTGACTGTTTACCGAACAGCCCGAGATCTCACCGCACAGCCTTTCGGCTTCATCGGCGTCATATGCAAGACAAGCATCCTTGATGGCATTGAAGTATTCCTTTGCCTTTTCCGCCGTAATTTCGGTAAGCTGCACATTTTCAGCAGGAGCTTCCTCTTTCGGCGCGTCCGTTTCACCGAGATACTCTTTTCCAAGCTCCGCAACCTTTTTATACAAAGCAAGCAATTCGACGTTCTTTTCTTCAATAACAGCAATGTTGCCTGCCTTGCCCGAAAGCTCAAGATCCTTTGCAAGCTCGGAAAGCTGCTTTGAGCCTATGGTAAGGGACGAACTCTTTAATGCGTGGACTTCTATGACGTAATTCTTCCAGTCCTTTTCATTGAACAGCTTTTCAATACGCTGTGAAAGCTCGGGAGCTTTGCGGACATAAAGTGCAAGAATATCGTTGTAAGCCTCAATGTCGCCGCCCGTATATTTTGCTCCCACTTCCGGACTGAAAAGAGTATTTGTATCCATTTCGGCAGGCTTGGCTGAGGTTTCTTCGGAA
The DNA here is from genome assembly GCA_946404705.1 of uncultured Ruminococcus sp. Taxonomy (GTDB): domain Bacteria; phylum Bacillota; class Clostridia; order Oscillospirales; family Ruminococcaceae; genus UMGS363. The sequence continues at coordinate 9,037 of CAMJES010000063.1, forward strand.
TTTTCCTCCGCGATCTGTACTTCTTCTTCGCAAAGGCTCGGCGAAATATGTCCGAAAAGGCACTTTTCAATATCCATTCCCGTAAACGGCTTTGAAAGGTAATCGTCAAAGCCTGCGTCAAGGTAGGTTTGTCTTGCCCCGTGGATAGCGTTTGCCGTAAGTGCGATAAAGCAGGTATCCGCTGCAAGGTTTTCCTCTTTGATCTTCTTCAAGGTTTCGATACCGTCCATTTCGGGCATCATATGGTCAAGGAATACAATGTCGTAGCGGTTGTTTTTCAGCAGTTCAATACACTTTGCACCGCTTGGTGCCGTGTCAAGGTTAACCTTTGTACGTTTAAGCAGGCTCTTTGCAACAAGCAGATTGGTTTCGTTATCGTCAACCACAAGCACTCTTGCCTTTGGAGCAATACGAACAACGGTGTCAGAGGTATGCTCCGCCGTCGCTGCTTTGAACCGCTGCTCAAAATCTCCGATAGGCTCAGGCTTAACTATCTTCTGTTCTATTTCAAAGGAGAAGGTGGAACCCGAACCGTAAACGCTTGATACCT